>CAMLCW010000049.1 GCA_946478645.1 uncultured Variovorax sp. | reverse complement strand
ACCTGATGCATCCGCTGCGTGCGCAGTACCGCGGCACCTACGACGCCGACTACCTCACGCAGCATGCGCCCGGCTTCGCCCCCGACACCGACTGGCGCTACTTCAACATGGCGCCGCCCGACCAGTGGATGCCCGCTGCGCTCGTCGGCGACGAGCCGTTTTCCTTCGAGAACATGCATCCCGAGAAGCGGCGCATCGAAGGCCGCCTGCCCGGCCTGCGCGCGCGCGTGTTCGTCGGCTACCGGATGGCCGTGGGCGACCCGAAGGTGCGCGAGGTGCCGCTGCGGCTGACGACCGTCTGGTTCTTCCCGCATGCCGAACGCTGCATTGCGATCTTCCAGGGACTGGCCGAGGTCGGCACCGACGACGGCTCCGACGTGGCCAGCCTCATGGGCGCCGTCGAGCGGCTGGGCGAGCCGCGTTCCGACGCGCACTACCTCGATGCCGCGGCCAAGCGCGCCGATCCGAAGACCGGCGCGATCTACGCATTGGTCGACAGCGACCTGCTGCCCGAGGGTGTGGACACCTTCGATCCCGACGTCGAGGCCGCGAAAGCGCCGTTCGGCGCCGAAGGCTTCCAGGCCGAGGCGCAGCGCCGCCGCGCGCACGTCGAGATCGAGATGGCGCGCGAGAAGGCCCTGGCGATGGGCCAGGACCCCGACGCCCTCGGTATCCGGATCCCGGAGCGCGAGGTGGTGCCGACCGGCGAGGCGCTGGCGCCCTACCTGCTGCAGACGATGAAGAAGGCCGAGGCGCAGCAATGGGCCTCGATCGAGGACGCCGTGACGGCGGTCGAGAAGGCGCTTGCGTTTGCCGACGAAAAGAAGATCGACATCGCGTCGCTGCAGCATCGCGGACCGCCGACCTACGACCCCGATGTGCAACTGGCCCAGCTGCAGGCGCTGGCCGCCGGCACCACGGGCAATTTCGACCCGAAGCCGCTCTATCCGAAGCTTTGCCGCATCGAGGACGCGCACCGCCAGGGCTACCTGCAGTCCGCGCACATGCAGCCCCCGGCGTTCGCGATGCCGGCGGCCGAGGCGGCCGTGCTGCGCAGCGAGATGGGCCGTGCGCGCGCGGCCGGCATCACGTTCTTCGCCGGCATCGACCTCACGGGCGCCGACCTCTCGGGGCTCGACCTGCGCGACGTCAACTTCGAAGGGGCCTGGCTGGAGAGCGTGAACTTCGCGCAGACGAACCTGTCGGGCGCCAACCTGTCGGGCGCCGTGCTCGCCCATGCCAACCTCGAGGGGGCGATCGCGATCGGCACCCGGTTCTGCAAGGCCAACCTCGGCAAGGCGCGGCTCGCACGGGGCGTGTTCGACCGCGCCGACTTCACCGAGGCGACGCTCATGCATTGCGCCTTCGCCGAAACCCAGATGCGCGGCGCCGTGTTCGCCAAGGCGAACCTGCTCGAAACGATCTGGGGCGAGGCCGACTGGACCGGTGCGGTGCTCGCCGGCCAACTCTTCCACAAGCTCGACCTGCGCGGCATGCGCTGGCCCGAGGCCGACCTCTCGGGCTGCCACTTCCTGCACAGCGACCTCTCGGGCGTGGAGATGCAGGACGCGAAGCTCGACAACGCGACCTTCGCCACCTCGCAGCTCGACGGCGCGAAGCTCATGGGCGCGCAATGCGTGGGCACGGTGGCCGTCAAGGATTCGAGCCTCGCGGGCGCCGACCTGAGCGGCGCCAACCTGCGCAACTTCAACTTCGGCGCCAGCGACCTGCGCGGCGCCAGGCTGGTGCGCGCGGTGCTCGACGGCGCGAACCTGTGCGAAGCGCAGCTCGAAGGCGCCGACCTGCGGCTGGCGAGCGCCAAGGGCGCGCTGATGCGCAAGGCCGGTTGCGCGAATGCGCTGCTGTCGGGCGTCAACTTCAGCGACGCGATCCTGCAGTCGGCCAACCTGCGCGGCGCCGACCTGCGGCGCAGCAACCTCTTCGGTGCCGACCTGACGCGCGTGCGGCTCGACGGCGCGACGCGCTTCGATGGCGCGCTGCTGCAGCGTGCGCGTACCTGGCCCCGCCTCACGCCGCAAGAGCAGGCCGCAGCATGACGCCGACCCTGTTGTCGCTGGCCGCCGGCCTCGGCGAAACGATCGAGGGGCTCGACCTGAGCCAGGGCGCCTACGCGCGGCTGATGCTCGCAGGCTGCGTGTTCACCAACGTGCGCCTGTCCGAAGCCGACTTCCGCGACGCCGACCTGCGCGAGGCGGTGTTCGACCACTGCGACCTGCGCGGTGCGCTCGCCTCGGGCGCGCGCCTGCGCAAGGCGGTGTTCAACCGCTGCATCCTCGACCATGCCGACCTGCGCGAGTGCGACCTGCACGGCGCGGTGTTCTCCGAATGCGAGATGTCGCACGTGCAGATGGCTGGCGCGGCGCTGTCGATGGCCACCTTGTCGCGCTGCAGGCTCGACCACGCGGTGCTGCGCGGTGCGGTGCTCGACGGTGCGGTCGTGACACAGTCGGGCCTGCTCGACGTGTGCGCCGACGACACGAGCTGGCAGTACACCACCGTCAGCGAATGCGAGCTTTCGCACCTGACCTGGACCGGCGCGCGCATGCTGCGCAACGTCTTCACCAAAACCGCGCTGCAGGGCATGTCGTTTTCCGGCGTGACGCTGGACGGCTGCCAGTTCTCGTCCACCGACCTGAGCGGCGCGGACTTCGGCGGTGTCGCGCTCGCCGGTTGCAATTTCCAGGGCGCCACGCTGGACGGCGCGAACTTCGCGCGTGCCACGGCACCGCAGGCCATCTTCTGCGCGGCGACAGGGCAGGGCATCGACTTTGCCGGTGCCGCGCTCAGGCAGGCCCTGTTCAGCGGCGCCGCCATGCCGCAGGCCCGCTTCGTCGGCTGCGACCTCTACCAGGTGCACTTCGCCGAAGCCCGCCTGCAGGGGGCCGACTTCACGGGCGCCGAGCTCACCTATGCCGACTTCCGGCACGCCGACCTGCGCGATGCCGACCTGCGCCGCGCCACGATGCTGCGCACCGTGCTGCACGGCACGCGCACCGAGAACAGCCAGATGACCGACCGCGCGCGCGCCATCGAGACCGACCCGGAACTGCAGGCGTCGGAGCGCTGGCAGCCGGTGGCTGCCTGAGCACGCGCCGAACATCGAACCATGAGGACACACGCCACCATGAACGAAACGAAGAACAGAAAGCCGGCTGCCGCCGCGCCGACCCGCCGCGCGAAGCCCGCCGGTGCGATCGGCGGCGAGTGGTGCGTCGGCATTGCCAGCATCGGCCCCGACGGCGCACTGAGCGTGACCAGCGGCGACCTGCAGCTGCGTGCCGCGCGGGCCGCGAGCTGCCTGCTGGCACCGGCGTCGGGCGACAGCGTCGCCTGCCTGCGCATCGCGCCCGACGAGGCCTGGATCATGGGCGTGCTGCAGCGCGAGGAAGGCACGTCCAACGTCGTGAGCTGTGCGGGCGGAATGCGCATCGCCGCGGACGGGGGCGGGATCGAACTCGCGGCGCCGCGCATCGACCTGAACGCGGCGCAGTCGCTCGACATCGCCACGCAGCGCGTGCGCGTCGCGGCCGACACGGCCGACCTCGTGGGCCGGCAGGTGAGCCTAGTCGGCACCACCGTCAAGCTCGTCGGTTCGCTGCTGTCGTCCGTGATGGACCGGGTCCAGCACTACAGCCGCAGCTACGCACGCACCACCGACGGCATCGATCGCGTGGCCGCCACGCACATCGAATGCGAAGCGCAGCAGCTGCTGCGGCTCGAGGGCGAGCATGCGCTGATCAACGGCAAGGAACTGGTGAAGGCGCGCGGCGCGCAGATCCACTTCGGCTGACCCGCACAGACCCCACCAGAAAGGCTGCGCAATGTTCGCCAACTGCCAGTTGATGGGCACCGACATGGGCTTCCCCGACGTCTGCCTCACGCCCGCCGCACCGTCGCCCATCCCGGTGCCGTACCCCAACGTCGCGATGGGGCCGATGGCCATTCCCAACTGCCCGACCATCCTCGTCATGGGCGGGCCGGCCCACAATCTCGGCACCACGATCCCGATGACCAACGGCGACAACGCCGGCGTGCTGCTGGGCGTGGCATCGGGCACCGTGATGGGCCCGAGCCGCCACCTCACGGGAGCCTTCACCGTGCTGTGGAACGGCATGCCCGCCTCGCGGCTGACCAGCGTCTCGCTGCAGAACAGCACCAACTGCCCGGGCGTTCGCACGGTGCCGAGCCAGCCGCTGGTGGTGCTGCTGGCGCCCTGAGTCATTCGCTCGCGCGGCACTCGCCACGACGGCATACCTCTTCCGGCGAGATTGCCAACCCGTTGCTCGAAATGAATACTCCTTCAGCATTTCGATGTGCGCGCGTGCGCAGCTGTGTGGGCATCTCCCCGAGGGCCGGTTCATGATCCAAATCACTGTCGTCACCCGCCAAGGCGTTCCTGCGGGACCGCCGCTGTCGGCGGACTTCGGCCCCAACGGCGGCACCATCGGCCGCGCCGACACCAACACGCTCGTGCTCGACGACCCCGACCGCACCGTCTCGCGCGTGCATGCGCAGGTGCTGTGCCGCGACGGCCACTACTTCGTGATCGACCGCGGCAGCAACCCGATGCAGTGCAACGGCGTGTCGCTCGGCGCGGGCAAGGAGGCGCCGCTCGCCGACGGCGCGCGGCTCGTCATCGGCAGCTTCGAGCTCGGCGTGCGCGTCACGGCCGCCGCGCCGCCCGCGCTCGCCATTCCGCACACCGTGATGCCGGGCGCGCCTGCGCCGGGCGGCAGCAGCATCGGCAGCGACGATCCGTTCGCCGACCTGCTCGCGGGCCTCGCGCCACCGGCCGCGGCGCCCGCTGCGGCACGCGGCGCGAAAGCCGCCGCAGCGCCCGATCCGCAGCTTTTTCCCGACCCGATGGCCACCGGCTCGCGCAATGCGCAGGCGGCCCAGGTCGATCCCTTTGCCGGCCTGCTCGGCGCCGGTGCGGCAGCGGCGCCGGCCGCGGGCATCGGCGCGCTCGAAGACTTTTCCGACCTTGGCGCGCCGCCCGCGCACGGCAAGGCCACGAGCATCGACGAGCTCTTCGGCGGCAGCGCGGGTGCAGGCGGCATCGGCGGCGATCCGCTGGCGCTGTCGCCGCTCGCCGATCCGCTGCTGCAGCCGAACACGGCCGCCTCGGCCGATCCGCTCGCTGCACTGCAGAGCCTGGCGCCCGCCACGCCGACGCCGCGCCCCGACCACCTGCCGATCGACCAGTTCGGCTTCACGCCGCCGCGCGCCGTGACGCCGCCGGCCGCGCCGGCCGAGCCGCTGCTGGCCGCGTTCGACGACGACATCGCAGGCCAGCCGATCCGCATCAGCGGCCCCGACAACCCGGCGCGCGAGCTGCCGCCAGCGGCACCGCCCGCGCCTGTGACTGCCCCTGTGCAGCGCCCCGTTCCGGCCGCCCCGCCGCGCACCGCCTCCGACGACGAGCTGCTCGCGGCCCTGCTGCGCGGCCTGGGCAATCTGCACCAGCCGCCCGCGGCGCTGACCCCGGGCCTGATGGAGCGCATCGGCACCATGCTGCGCAGCGCCACCGAAGGCACGCTGCAACTGCTGCTCACGCGCCAGGAGTTCAAGCGCGAAGTGCGCGCCGAGGTCACGATGATCGCGGCGCAGGCCAACAACCCGCTGAAGTTCTCGCCCACGGTCGAGGTCGCGCTCGCGCACCTGCTGGGCCCCGGCGTGCGCGGCTTCATGCCGGCCGAGGCCGCGATGCGCGATGCCTTCGACGACCTGCGCGCGCACCAGTTCGGTGTGATGGTGGGCATGCGCGCGGCGCTCGCGCACGTCATCGCGCGCTTCGAGCCCGACGCGCTCGAGAAGAAGATCAGCGCAAAGTCGGCACTCGACGCGCTGTTCGCCGTCAACCGCAAGGCCAAGCTCTGGGACCAGTTCGTGGCGCTCTACGGCGGCATCGCGAGCGAGGCCGAAGACGACTTCCACAGCCTGTTCGGCAAGGCCTTCCTCGCAGCGTACGAAGAACAGATGGCGCGCCTGAAAGCGGAAGCGCCGCCTTTGGATCGCTGAACCCCCCACAAGACCCACACGACAGGCAAGAGGCTTCCGCTTGGAAATCGAAATCGTCACGCTGTCCCGACAGGGCGGCCGCAGCTACAACGAAGACGTGCACGGCCACTGGCACGACGAGCGCTTTGTCGCCTGCCTCGTGGCCGATGGCGCGGGCGGGCACGGCGGCGGCGACGTGGCGGCGGCCACGGTGCGCGCGAGCGTGCTCGGTGCGTTCTCGGCCGGGCCGAGCCTCGATGCGGACGTGCTGCGCATCGTGGTGGAGCAGGCCAACCGCGACGTGGTGGCGCGCCAGGCCGAGGGCGGCAAGCTCGCGGGCATGCGCTCGACCCTCGTGTTCGCGGCCATCGACCTCGAGGACCATGCGCTCGCCTGGGTGCACAGCGGCGACAGCCGCGCCTACCTGTTTCGCGGCGGCGCGATCGTCGCGCGCACCACGGACCACAGCCTGGTGCAGCAGATGGTGGCGGGCGGCATGCTCGACGAGGAGGGCGCGCGGCTGCATCCGCAGCGCAACATGCTGCTGTCGGCGCTCGGTTCGCTCGAAGAGGCGCCCGACATCGCGGTGTCCGACCGCATGCGGCTGCTGCCGGGCGACGTGCTGCTGCTGTGCAGCGACGGCGTGTGGGAGCCGCTCGGCGACGAGTGCCTGGTCGAGACGCTGCATGCCTCGCGCACGCCGAGCCAGTGGACCGAGCAGCTCGACGGCCAGATCAGGGCGCGCGCCAAGCCGGGCCACGACAACTACACGGCGCTCACGCTCTGGGTGCTCGCCGATGCCGAGGACGACGAGGCCACGCGATTGATGCCCGAGCCGCTGCCCGAGACGGACGGCGGCCCGGGCAGCGCGGCCGGATGACGCTCAGGCACCGGGGCCCTTGAGCTCGATTTTGACGAGGCCTTCCTTGCCGAACCAGGCGGTTGCGGCGTCGGTCTTCGGCTCGACGTAGCCCATCGCGTACCCATACATCTCGACGCGCCGGATGGCGATGTCGAGCTTGCACGCCTGCGGGTGCTTGACGTCGCCCACCGTCACATCCTCGCGCCCCGCATGGGTCAGCGTGAGCTCCTTGACGAACTTCTGGAACAGCGGCGGCAGCGGGTTCGTTCCGAGCGCCTGGCGGTCGAGCATGAGCAGCGTCACCGGCTTGCCGACGGCAAAGTCGGCCGTGGTCGGGTGCAGCGGCTTCAGGTCGGGGATCGACAGCGTGCCGAGGCGCTTGTTGACGTTCGCCTGCATCTCGTGGGTCGCAGGATCGAAGGGCGGCAGCGTCTCAAGGCCGGTCGTGACGCTGGCCTTCCCGTCCTTGATCGCCGTCCTCAGCTGTTCGAGCGTCAGGTCCGCGTAGGTGTAGGCATACCGCACGGCGGGGCGTCCGCCATTGGCGTCGTCAGTGCTGGCGCCGGCCGGCAGGAACGGCGCGTCGGGCAGCATGTGCAGCACATGGCGCGTTTCGCGGTCGAACAGCTGCGCGAGCGGGCTGTGGACCTTCAACGTCGGATAGGACTGTCCCTCGAAGGCCTTGGGGCCCTCGTTGGTCAGCGTGGCGATGCCGACCGAGGCCGGAACCCCGATGTTGCTGGCGACGGTGACGGCGATCGCCTTGCCGTCTGCGGGCAGGGTGAAGCAGGCGCCAGGCTGTGCCGGTGGCATCTCGGGCGCGACCGGCGTGCTTGCCGTGCCTGCGGGGAAGAAGCCGCCCTCACCACCGCCACCGCATGCCACCACCAACGCACCCGTGGCGATCGAAAGCGACACCCACGCGATCCTGCTCTTGCTTTTCATGCACACACTCCCTTTGTTATGGATACCAGTCCTGCCATCGCGCCGGCTGCAATCGTGCAGTGCCGGCGTGGCAGGCGAGGATTCTGGAAGCGTGTGGCGGCTAAGCCCAGGAACTAAGTCGCAAAAAAGCACAACGGCGGCCCGGTATGAACCGAGGCCGCCGTTGCGCGAAACGCCAGCAAGGAGGCGCGAAGCCCCCGCGGTCGTCAGACCTTCTTGTTCGCAGCGATGTCCCAGCCGGTTTCCTTGACGCCGTCGCCCGAGCCGTCCGCCTTCTGCGGCGTGTACTCGTACTTGAACTTCGAGAAGTTCAGCGTGATGGTCTCGGTCAGGCGGTCTTCGCCGCCGCTGCCGCCGGTGCTGATCGCGCTCACGAGGATGTCTTCCATCGTGAGCTTGATGTACTCGAGCGGCGTGGCGCCGGCCTTGCGCACGGTGAGCACGCCCTTCTTGATGTGCTGGCCGTTGCAGCAGTCGAGCAGCAGCAGGTGCGACGAGGAATCGACGTACTTGGTGAACGACAGGTCCTGCACATTGACCTTGCCGGCGCCCGAGCCGCCGCCGACGTGGCCGGTGCCCGACTGGCTGGCGCCCCAGCTCCACGAGAGCACGTCGATCTCCTTCTTGTGCGAATCGTCCTTGGATTCACCGTCGACGCCCTCGAGCTTCAAAAACATGTCTGCAGCCATGATGCTTACCTTTCAGTTGGATGTGAGTCGGTGGTCTGGTTAAAAGGGCTTCCGTGCGTCGCTTCAGCGTGGGTGCCCGGGAGCTGTCTTGAGAACGAGCGAGCGGGCTTTTTTTCAAAGGCCGCGCGCGGGTTCCCTTCTCTTTATTTGCCGCCCTTCGCGGACGGCAGCTTCGACACCAGCCGCAGCGAGACCGTGAGGCCCTCGAGCTGGTAGTGCGGGCGCAGGAAGAACTTGGAGCTGTAGTAGCCGGGGTTGCCCTCGACCTCCTCGACGACCACCTCGGCAGCCGCTAGCGGCTTGCGCGCCTTGGTTTCCTCGGACGAGTTGACGGGGTCGCCGTCGACGTAGTTCATGATCCATTTGTTGAGCCAGCGCTCCATGTCGCTCTTCTCCTTGAAGCTGCCGACCTTGTCGCGCACGATGCACTTGAGGTAGTGCGCGAAGCGGTTGCAGGCGAACAGGTAGGGCAGGCGCGCGGCCAGGTTGGCGTTGGCGGTGGCGTCGGGGTCGTCGTACTCGGCGGGCTTGTGCAGCGACTGCGCGCCGATGAAGGCCGCGAAGTCGGAGTTCTTGCGGTGGATCAGCGAGAGCAGGCCCGCCTTCGACAGCTCGGCCTCGCGGCGGTCGCTGATCGCGATCTCGGTCGGGCATTTCTGGTCCACGCCGCCGTCGTCGCTCGGGAAGGTGTGCAGCGGCAGGTTCTCGACCGCGCCGCCCGACTCGATGCCGCGGATGCGCGAGCCCCAGCCGTAGAGCTTGTACGAGCGATTGATGTTGGTGGCCATCGCGTAGGCGGCGTTGGCCCAGGCGTACTTGCTGTGGTCCGCGCCGGCCACGTCTTCCTCGAAGTCGAACTCCTCCACCGGGTTGGTGTTGGCGCCGTAGGGCGTGCGCGCCAGGAAGCGCGGCATGCACAGGCCGAGGTACTTGGCGTCGTCCGACTCGCGCAGCGTGCGCCAGCCCGCGTACTCGGGCGTCTGGAAGATCTTGGTCAGGTCGCGCGGGTTGGCGAGCTCCTGCCACGACTCCATCTGCATCAGGTTGGGGCTCGCGCCGGTGATGAAGGGCGCATGCGCCGAGGCGGCGATCTTCGCCATCTCGCCGAGCAGCTCCACGTCGGGCGGGCTCTGGTCGAAGTGGTAGTCGCCGACGATGGCGCCGAAGGGCTCGCCGCCGAACTGGCCGTACTCCTGTTCGTAGACCTTCTTGAACATCGGGCTCTGGTCCCAGGCCGCGCCCTTGAACTTCTTCAGCGTCTTGGCGAGCTCCTGCTTGGAGATGTCCATCACGCGGATCTTCAGGTGCTCGTCGGTCTCGGTGTTGTTCACCATGTAGTGCAGGCCGCGCCATGCGCTCTCGAGCTTCTGGTAGTCGGGATGGTGGATGACCTTGTTGACCTGCTCGGTCAGCTTGGCGTCGATCGCGGCGATCATGGCCTGGATCGACTTGGTCACGTCCTTGCCGATGACGGTGGTGTTGGCCAGCGCCTGCTGGGCCAGCGTGAGCACGGCGGCTTCGACCGCGCTCTTGGCTTCGTCGCTGCGCGGCTTGAATTCCTTCTGCAGCAGCGACGAGAAGTCGCTGCCTGCATAGGCGACGTCTTTCAACGCGCTCTGTTCGAGTGCTTCGGCCATGGTGGGTTACTCCTGGTGAACCGGGTGTGCGAAATGGAAGGGGTTGCCGTCAGGCGGCGGGCGGCGTCTCGTCGGCGGGCTTGGCGCTGGAGGCCAGCGTCTGCAGCAGCGCCGGGTCTTCGAGCACCTTGGCCAGCAGTTCCTCGGCGCCGTTCTTGCCGTCCATGTAGGTGACCAGGTTCGACAGCTGGGTGCGCGCCTCGAGCAGCTTGTTGAGCGCGCCGACCTTGCGGGCCACGGCGGCGGGCGAGAAGTCGTCCATGCTTTCGAAGGTGAGCTCGACCTTGAGCTCGCCTTCGCCGGTCAGCGCGTTGTCGACCGCGAAGGCCGCGCGCGGCTTCATGGCCTTCATGCGCGAGTCGAAGTTGTCGACGTCGAACTCGAGGAACTTGCGGTCGGCCACGGGCGCCAGCGGATCGGCCGGCTTGCCCGACAGGTCGGCCAGCACGCCCATCACGAAGGGCAGCTGGATCTTCTTCTCGGCGCCGTAGAGTTCGACGTCGTACTCGATCTGTACCCGGGGCGCCCGGTTTCTGGCGATGAATTTCTGACTGCTCTTGGCCATGGAGATGCTCCTTGCGGGTGTGTGAATGAGGCGAGAGAAAGACTTATTCGGACGGCCGCTTGCCGGTCACGGTTTCGATGGTGTCGAGCGCGTTGGGCGCGAGGTTGGCCATGATCTCGAGGAAGCTCACGCCGATGAGCTTCTTGGCGCGCTCGATCAGCAGTGGCGCCGGGTTGCCGGGCTCGGTCTGCTCGAGATAGCGAATCACGCGGTCGAGCATCTGCAGCGCGTCCTGGCGGCTCTGGATCTCGCCGCGCGCCGCGGCCGTGCGCATCGCAGCGCCTGCGGCCTGTGCTTCGTCACCGGCGGCGGCGTCGCCGGCCTGCGCGTCCTCGGGCACGCCGCTCGCAAAGCTGCAGGCCCTCTGCAGCATGCGGGCGATGCCGCGCAATGCGCTCAGGTCGATGGCGTCGGCGCGGCCGGTGCGCTCCACCAGCAGCGCCTGCAGCTGCTCGACCTGCGCCGTCGTGCCGATCGCGGCCTGCAGCAGCTCGGGCCGTTCGGCCTGGATGGCTTCGAGGCCGCCCTGGATCTGCGACATCGAATAAGTGGGATCGCCGCCCACGGCGGCCAGCGCGTTGCTCGCGATCGCGACGTCGCGCACGCGGATCGAACCGACCCCGGCCGCCACGCCGACCTGCGCGTCGTAGATGTCGCGCAGCACCATGTTCTCGTCGGCCAGCGGCGCCAGCGCATTGAGGCGCATGGTGGGGTCGTTGTCGTCGTCGGCATCGAGCATTGGATGTATGCCGTCCCAGAAGCGGTCGAGCAGGCCGATCAGCAACTGGAGCCCCGCCGCGAAGCCCTGCATGCCATGCAGGCGCGTCGCGGCGCGCAGCAGCAGCACCGCGGCGCGCACGTCCTTGCTGCGGCGCAGGATGGCTTCGGACTGTTCGGCCACTTCGCGCCATTCGGGCTCCACCGCAGGGATCACGGTGTCGCCGAACTGCTGCTCGGGCTTGCCTTGCGATGCTGCCGCAAGCGCCGTGAAGGCCGCGTCGTACTCGAGGTCGTCGCCGCACGGCGACGCCTCGCCGATGGGCGTGAGCAGGGCTTCGACAAGTTCGTTGGTCAGCATGTTGCCTGTTCGAGTTGGCTGGTGATAATCAAAGATGCCTCCAAACCGGTCAATGCAACGAAGGGAATAGCATGCGCACGCTGGGTACACACCATTCGTCCTATGGACGCTCTCTGGCTGCAGGTTCGCGGCGCCTCGTGCTGGCCTGCGGCATGGCATGCGCGGGTGTGCTGCTGGCCGGTTGCGCGCCCAAGCCCGTGGTCACGACGGTGTCGATGAACCTGGCCGCAGGCACCGATGCCAACCCCGATGGGCGCGGGCGCGCCTCGCCGCTGACGGTGCGCGTCTATGTGCTCAAGTCGCCGGGTCCGTTCGAGAGCGCCGACTTCTTCTCGCTGTTCGAAAAGGACCAGGCCACGCTCGGCGCCGAACTCGTGCAGCGCGAAGAAGTGCTGCTGCGCCCCGGCGAGAGCAGGAAGCTCGACTTCACGCTGCCGGCCGATGCCAAGGCCATCGGCGTGATGGCCGCGTTCCGCGACCTCGACCGCGCACGCTGGCGCGAGGTGCGCCCCGTGCAGACCGGCAAGGCGCAGACCCACGACGTGAAGTTCGGCGCGCGCGCGATCCGGATCGACACCAAGTAGCCGACGCCTCAGGGCGCTGCGCCCGACGGCGTGCGGCCCGGCCGCACCAGCGGCTGGTCGGCCGGCAGGAAGCGCTCGAACAGGTCGGTCACGAAGGCGCCGCCGGCCGCCTCGGACGCCGCCGCCACGAAGTAGAGGCCACGCCAGCGCGGGTTGCGCGAACCGCGCGCATAGGGCCCGAACAGCACATCGGCCACCTGGCGCAGCGCGGGCTGCAGCGCACGCATTGCTTCGGTGAATTCATGCACCGCAAGGCGGCCTGCCGGTCCGGGCTGCTCGCGCAGCAGCGCCATGCGCAGCGCATGCAGCTGTTGCGCGAACGGACCGAACACCGCATCGAGCCGTGCGCCCGCCGTCTCGCCCGGCGCGATCGGCTCGGCCATGCGATGCCCGATCGCCTGGGCGAGCACCTCGGGCGGCAGTGCGCCGCGCACCGCGGCATAGCCGGGCAGGCGCTCGAGGCCGGTCACCACCAGGTAGACCGGCATCTGCAGGCGCAGCGTGTCGCCCGCCTCGTCGAGCAGGCGGCGCATGCGTGTCGCGAGCGGCCTGGCCGTGTCGCCGCTCGCGTCGCGCAGCGCGCTGGCCGCCATGCACACGACGACGCCATGCAGCGGGATGCGCTCGCGCCGTTCGGCGAGTGCCAGCAGCGCATGGAGCCACAGTGCGCGTGCGTGTGGGGTGGTCGCCGCCTCCCCGACGGCGCTCGGATGCAGGGCGATGGCGGCGACCGATCGGCCGAGCCACCAGTGCCAGTAGGGTTCACCCAGCGACGGATCTGCCGGCGGCACCACGCATTCGGTGCGTGCGGTCGAGAGCAGCGCCGGCAGGCCGGCCGTCGCGTCGCCGGCAAAAAGGAACCACGGCACCGGCGCGTCGCGCGAACGCGGTGGCTGGCGCAGCATCTGGCGGGCCTGAGACATCGCCTCGCGCATGGCCTCGAAGGCCGCCTCGTCGTCTTCGGCGGCGGGCGGACCGAGCGCCTCGATGCGCCGCTTGAGCGCCCGGCGTCGCGCGCCGCGCCCGGCGTCGCGCACCACGGCGTACAGCAGCCCGAAGCCGCCGAGGCACAGCACGAGCAGCAGCCAGAACAGCTGGGCCGGCGAGAGGGGGTCCATCGTGGGCATGGCGATGCCTCAGCGCGCCACGGTCTCGAGCGCCACGAGCTCGGCGATCAGCCGCTCGCCGCCGCGGTTGGCCGCGAGCGCTTCGCGCAGGCGCAGCAGGTAGTCCGAAGCCAGTTCGAACGGCGGCCGGTCGGCGGTCTCGGGCAGGGGCGCGGGCGACGAGATCACGGTGACCAGCACGCTGCCGAACGGCGGACCGACGAGCCAGCTCGACGGAATGTCGGCGCCCAGCACCAGCCGCTCGTGGGCGCCGAGCGGCACCGCCGCGGGGCCGTCATTGAGATGCATCACCGCGCCGTCGGCGGTGTAGTAGTCGACCCACACGTGGCTGTCGTGACCCGGCGCCTGGACCTCTACCCGCACGCCGTCGCCTTCGCGCAGCCGCTGGTCGCGCGCCGTGGGCGACTGCAGCGCCAGTCCGCGGGCCTTGTCGCGGTTGCGCTGCTGGTAGGGCTTGAGGATCGCGAACACCTCGCATTGCGGCCAGGCGCGCAGCGCGACGTCGAACGAGGTGGACTCGGCGCCCGGCATGGCGGCCACTTCGCGCCGGATGCGCGCCAGGTCCGCGGGCAGCGAGACGAAGCCGCTCACGTGCAGGCGGCCGTCCCGCCCCGCGCTCGCCGCGAGGTCGGCGCAGGCGTAGCCCTGCAGGTGCTGCTCGATGCGCTGGGCCAGCCCCGGCGCGCGCGCGGGCGGGCCCGCGAGCCACATCCACCACGTCAGCCACGCGAGCGGCAGCAGCAGCGCGAGCGCGCCGCTCGCGCGCAGCAGCGTCCGGTCGCGCCGCCGGGTGTCGGCGGGGCCGCGCGGATCGCGCACGCCGTAGGGCTGCGGCGTGATGCGGTCCTGCACCAGGCTGCCGAGCGCCAGCGGCCCGAGCTGCAGTTGCCGGCCATGCAGGTCCTTGAGCTTGCCGAGCTCGCCGCGGTCGCCGCTTTCGAAGTAGTACTGGCCCTTGAAGCCGAGCGCCAGCGCATGCCAGTAGACCTCGCGCAGTTCGTCGTCCCCGGGGCCGAGTGCCGAAAGGTGATGGAAGAACTCGCTGGCGGCGTTGTTGGAATTGAAGAGTTCCACCTGCAGCGGTATCGCACCCAGGCCGTCGGGGTGGCGCGCGAGGATCTCGTCGATCCAGGCCACCATCGCGAAGGCGGCCGACTCGATCTGCGGCTGCGGCTTGCCCGCCGCGCGGGCGCGCGCCGCATCGAGCAGGCGATGGGCCTGCTGCCGGACCGCCGCGCGCGCCGATTCGGCGCGGCCGGCAGCGATCGATGCATCGAGGGCGAGGCCGAAGGAAACGAAGTCGGAAAAGCAGTCGAGCAACCGGACCATGGACTGCGCCCGATCACCGCGCCCGCATCGGGAGGGGTGCCTTGCACCGGCGTCTGCTGCTGTGGCACATGCCCATGTCCCCTTCGAATGAGCGCTGATTCTTCCAAACGCGGCGAGGGCGGCGCCATACCGCTTGGGGCCTATGCCGTTCGGGGAGCGGGAGAGCCTTGCTGCGCGCGGGTTTCGCCGGTATCTTCGGCATCCGCTGAAATCACCGTACGCTGGGACATGTCATGAAAATCCTGATCGCCGACGACCACCGGCTCGTCAT
The DNA here is from genome assembly GCA_946478645.1 of uncultured Variovorax sp. The sequence goes on along the minus strand of CAMLCW010000049.1, from coordinate 4,584 downwards.
CGAGGCGGTCAAGGCCAAGTTGGCCGAGCTCGAGCCCGGCATCGAGTTCGTCCTGGCGATGAGCGTCGACGAGCTGCTCGCGAGCGCAACCGACGAACTCGACCTGGCCGTGATCGATCTCAACATGCCGGGCGCCGACGGCCAGGCCCACATCGACGAGATCCGCCGCCGCCATCCGGCCGTGCCGGTCATCGTGCTGTCGGGCTATGAAGACCCCGCCATCATGCGCAGCGCGCTCGAGCGCGGTGTGCTCGGCTTCATTCCGAAGGCCTATTCGCCCGAGGTGATGCTGTCGGCCGTGCGCCTGGTGCTCGCGGGCGGCGTGTACGTTCCGCAGATGATGCTGGCCGCGCTGCCGCCCGGCATCGTGGCCGGCGTGGCGCCGAGTCCGGCGGGCGAGCCGCGCGCCGCGCCCCCCGCCGCGTCGCAGACGCTCGAGCACCTGCGCAACGTGCTGACCGAGCGGCAGGTCGAGGTGCTGCAGCTGCTCTCGCAGGGCAAGCCCAACAAGCTCATCGGCCGCAGCCTCGGCATCAGCGAGGGGACGGTCAAGATCCACCTCGCGGCGATCTTCCGCGCGCTCAACGTGCGCAACCGCACCGAGGCCGTCGTGGCCGCGCAGGCGCTCACCGAAGCGCAGGCCTGAGCCGCGCCGGGCGCCCGGCCGCGGGGCCGGAAATCTCCGCGCAAGACAGCGGCCCGGATGCGCGCCTTTCCTACGCAGCGGCGCGCCGACGGTGCGCAGCCTGAAGTCTTCTCAACGAACCGACCGAAGGAAGACATGGCCACGAGCAGCATCGTGGGCGGCGCGCGTCCGCCCCTGGAACCCACGGGCACCGACATCGACAGCCTGGGCCCGAGCGACACCAGCGACAGCGGCAGCGACGTGCGAATCTCGCGTGAACGCACCGCCACACCCGAGGACGCCGAGGGCGCCATCCCGGTCGCGCACGACAGCAGCAGCGATGCGGCAGGCACTGGCGAGCGCGCCTCGGCGGACGCGTCGCCGTCGCAGACCGATGCCGACATCCTGCCCGACAGCATGACCGAGGCCGGCGAACTCGCGGACCTCGACGAAGGCGATCCGGACGCTGCCGGCGAGGACGACCGCAGCTGAGGCGCCGCGGGCGCGCAACACCATGCCGGCCCACCTGGAACATTGCCTCCAGAGCCTGCAGCAACTGGCCTACGCGCGCATCGTGCGCGAGTTCCAGCGCGCCTGGAATGCGCGGCTGGACCCCGCGGCCGCCGAGGTCGAGAGCGCCGAGGCGCACTGCCGCGTGCTGCGCTGCGAACAGGCGCTCGCGGGACTGCGGCTGCTGCTCGACGAGCCGGGCCAGATCGCGCAGATCAAGGTGGCACGCGCGCTCTACTTGCGCATGCTGCTCGAGAGCGCGCCGGCGCGCCTGCAGTCCTGGAGCGACAGCGACAACGTCGACGACATGCCGAAGTCGCACCTGTTCGAATGGATCGCCTACGACTTCGAGCGGCTCGAACTCACCGAACTCGAAGGCGCGATGACGCCGGACGAGGCTGCTTCGTACGCCCGGGCGCTCGACCTGCGCCACAGCCTGCGCGAGGAATAGGCGCGCGCGCTGCCGCGGCGGGGTTCAGCCCCGCCCGAGCACGATCGCGCCCGAATTGATGTAGCGGTCGAACTCGATCTTCGGGATCGCCGCCGTGAGCGACTGGCCTTCCTCCGACCAGGTGAGCACGACACTGTCGTCGGCCAGCATGGCCTGGCAGTCGCCTTCGGGAATCGTCAGTTCCGGCCCGTCGCCGGCACGGAATTCGACCGGGCCGGTGATGCGCGCATCGATCTGCTGCGGGGTGGAAGTCATGGGCCTTGTTCCTTGTGGGCGTTGTCGGTCATTGTGGGGCGGGGCGCGCGTGGCGCTGGCTGCCGTCGTTGCGCTGCTGCTTGCGCGGATCGCCGTCGCGCGAGGGCGCGATGCCGCCGGGCGTTCCCGCCGAGGGCGGCCGCGAGGTCTGCGTGCGGGCGCTAGCGGGGCCCTGGTCGGCGCCGAGCTTGCGCTGGTCCATCGAACCGCTGGCCTGTTCGGGCGGGCGGGTGGCCGGGACTTTCTCGGCGTCGCTGCCGGGCGGCGTGACGGTGCCCTTGGGATTGCCGGTGGGCTGGGCGGCGGCGCCCAACGCCACCAGCGCGGCGGCGGCCAGGCCGTAGCGCAAGCCGCGGGCACCGAAGTGCGGGAAGAATTCATTGGCCATGGATGGGGTCCTCGAGAAAACGGGAAGAAGCTGGCTGCAAACCAGATGTCTTTGTCGCCGATGGGCGCTGCGCGCTTGTAGGCAGGGACAGCATTCCCGCGCCGGTGGCGTGCCTGCGAATTCGGGCGCCGCGAAGACGCGCCGCATTCCTACGCCCGCGCGCCGCGGCCGGCGCCACGTTGGTGTTTTCGAAAGGAATCCAGCGTGACCACCAGATCCACCCCACCGGAACGCAAGGCGCCCGGCGGCGCTGCGCCCGCCTACGGCGAGCCGATGCCGGCGCAGCGCAGCATGAAACGCGAGGCCAAGACCGAAGCGGAGAACGGCGATCCCGTGGGGCCGAACGACGGCCCCGCGATCACGCCGCAGAAGAAGCCGCCTCGGCCCGGCGATGCGGGCGTCGGCGAGACCGACAACCACGGCAGCTCACCCTACAGCCAGCCCGGCTTTCCCGAAAAGCCCGTGCGCGAAGAGTGAGGCCGGCGCTGGCGCGGCGTTGCTCGAAGAACGCTGACAGCCGACGTCGGGCGGCGCCGACACGGGCCCTCGAGCGTGCGCCCACTATCGGCTGCGGAACCGGCACACGGTCGGCGATTTTTCCACCCACCGCCTCCTCTCCGGGAGGCCAACTTGAACGAACGAAGGAGTTTCCAGACATGGCCAACTACACGAACACTGCCGACACCGCGAACGCCGGGAACGTCGTCGAGGTATTGAACGACCTGCTCGAGAACTCGCGCGACGGCGAGTATGGCTTTCGCGCCTGCGCCGAGGAGGTCGATTCGCCGCAACTCAAGCAGGTCTTCCAGAACCGCTCGGCCGAATGTGCCCGCGCGGCGGGCGAACTTGTGCAGCTCATTCGCCGCTTCGGCGGCTCGCCGGACGACGGCGGCACGGTGAGCGGCGCCATGCACCGCGGCTGGGTGCATGTGAAGGGCTCGGTCGGTGCCAACAGCCCGCTGTCGATGCTCGAGGAGTGCGAGCGTGGCGAAGATGCCGCAGTGGCGCGCTACCGCAAGGCCCTGAAGGAAGACCTGCCCGCTGACGTGCGCGCCGTGATCCAGCAGCAGGCCGACGGCGCACAGCGCAACCACGACGAGATCAAGCGCCTGCGCGACCAGATGCGTGCGAGCAAGTAGGCAGGCACGCAAGCAAGCAGGAATGGCTCGGCTGCCAAGCACGGTTCAACGGCTTGGCAGCCGACTGACACGCGCATAGGTACAAACCTACGCCGGACATCGCAGTCTTCCCCTTCAATGGCGCCGCCGTCGGGCGGCGATCGAGGCGTGCCGTGCGTCTCACCCTCGGCGGATCAGGAGACAGCCATGCGCGCTCGGAACGAGAAGAAGAACGACGAGACAAGCCAGACCGCCGATGACGGCGGCGGCATGGATTCCCGTCAAACCCCAAGCGGCACGACCCGGCGTTCACTCATACGCAGTGCCGTGCTGTTCGCGATGTTCTCCGCCGGCGGGGTGAGCCTGACCGCTTGTGGAGGCGGTGGCGGGGGTGGGGGCGGCGGCATCGGAGGAGGCATCGGCGGCGGCGGGGGCAGTCCGCCCGAAAGTACCGGTCCGGTGTTCAAGCACGGTGTTGCCAGCGGCGACCCGCTGTCCGACCGGGTGATGCTCTGGACCCGGGTGACGGCGCCCGCCCCGGGCACGCTCAACATCGAATGGCAGGTGGCGAGCGACGAGCGCTTTGGCGCCATCGTTGCGCGCGGTACGCTCGGTACCGGACCCGAGCGCGACTACACGGTCAAGGTGGACGCCTCCGGGCTCCAGCCGGCCAGCACCTATTTCTATCGCTTCCTGATGGGCAACGAGAGTTCTCCCATCGGCCGCACGCGGACCCTGCCCGTGGGCGGCGTCTCGCAGGCCCGGCTGGCGGTGGTGTCCTGCTCCAACTTTCCCAGCGGCTATTTCAATGTCTATGCCGACATCGCCAAGCGCACCGACATCGACGTGGTCCTGCACCTGGGCGACTACATCTACGAGTACGGCCGGGTGGGCTATGCGTCGCAGCTGGCGATTGCCATCGATCGCGAGTCGGCACCCGACCACGAACTGTTGACGCTGGCGGACTATCGCCAGCGCCACGCGCAATACCGCACCGACAGCGATCTGCGCACGCTGCACGAGCGCTTTCCCATGATCGCCGTCTGGGACGACCATGACCTGGCCGACAACGCGTGGTCGAGCGGCGCCGCGAACCACGATGAAGAAAGCGAGGGCAGCTTTGCGGCGCGGCGCGCGGCGGCCGTCCAGGCCTATCACGAGTGGTTGCCGACGCGGCTGCCCGACCCGGCGAACCCGCTCGTGATCTATCGCTCGTTCGACTTCGGCACGCTGGCCT
>CAMLCW010000048.1 GCA_946478645.1 uncultured Variovorax sp. | reverse complement strand
GGCCCTTTTCTTTTGTTCTTCGCCTTTCTCTCTTTTTGCTATCTTGCCGCCCATGACCGAGGCCGCCGCCCCGCCCACTCCTGGAATCGACGACTTCATCGATGCGCTCTGGCTCGAGGACGGCCTGTCGAAGAACACGCTGGCCGCCTACCGGCGCGACCTCGCGCTGTTCGCGCAATGGCTGCACAAGGAGCGTGCGGGGCTCGCGCTCGACGCCGCGAAGGAAAGCGACCTGCAGGCCTACATGGGCGCGCGCCTGTCCACGCGCGGCAAGGCCACCTCCGCGAACCGGCGGCTCACGGTGTTCAAGCGCTACTTCCGCTGGGCCTTGCGCGAGCGGCGCATCGCGGCCGACCCGAGCCTGCGGCTCGCGCCGGCGCGCCAGATGCCGCGCGCGATCAAGACGCTGTCGGAGAAGCAGGTCGACGACCTGCTCGCTGCGCCCGACGTCGACACGCCGCTCGGGCTGCGCGACCGCGCGATGCTCGAGCTGATGTATGCGAGCGGGCTGCGCGTGAGCGAGCTGGTGTCGCTCAAGGCCACCGACCTGAGCCTGAACGACGGCGTGCTGCGCGTGCTCGGCAAGGGCAGCAAGGAGCGGCTCGTGCCCTTCGGCGGCGAAGCGCGCCGCTGGATCGAGCGCTACCTCGATGAATCGCGGCCCGCCATCCTCGACGGCCAGCAGACGCAGGATCTGTTCGTGACCGCGCGGGGCGCGGGCATGACGCGCGTGATGTTCTGGGTCATCGTGAAGAAGCAGGCCGCTGCGGCCGGCATCCATGTGCCGCTGTCGCCGCACACGCTGCGCCATGCCTTCGCCACCCACCTGCTGAACCATGGCGCCGACCTGCGCGCGGTGCAACTGCTGCTCGGGCACGCCGACATCTCGACCACCACCATCTACACGCACGTGGCGCGCGAACGGCTCAAGCAGCTGCATGCGCAACACCATCCGCGCGGCTGAACCAGCGGACGCGGCTCAGGCCTTGCGCCGGCGGCCCTCCGAGGCGCGCGCGGGTGCGAGCGTGTCGAAAAAGGCGCTCACCATGCGCATGTCGCGCCGCTCGGCCAGGCACAGCGCGTGGGCCGAGGTGAAGATGTCGGCGTCGCTGATCGAGACCTTGTGCAGGTTGGGTGCGGGCACGTACTCGACGTTCGACACCGCCGCGATGCCGAGGCCCTGCAGCACCGCTTCGCGGATCACTTCGCGGCTGCCGATCTCCATCACCACGTCGACGCGGACCTTCGCCTTGTCGAGCGCGAGCTCGAGCGCGCGCCGCGTGGTCGAACCCTGCTCGCGCATGATCAGCCGCTCGCCCTCGAGCTCGGTCAGGCGAATGCTGCGCCGGCGTGCGAAGCGATGCGACGCGGGCACGAAGATCACCACCGGCTGCTTCATGAAGGGCGCGGAGAGAAAGCGCTCGTCGCGTACCAGCTGCGCGAGCACGCCCACGTCGGCGCTGTAGTCGAGCAGCTGGCCGAGTACGTCCTGCGAATTGCCGGTGCTCACCGTCACCTTGATGCCGGGATAGCGCTGGTTGAAGTCGACCAGCATCTTCGTCACGTGGTAGGGCCCCACCGCCGCAACGCGCAGGTGGCCGGTGCGCAGCTCGCCCGCATCGCCGAGCAGGTTCACCGCATCGGCCTCGAGGCTGAAGATCTGCTGCGCGAGCTGCATCAGCTGTTCGCCCATGACGGTGAGCTGCACGCGCCGGCCGCGGCGGTGGAACAGCTCGACCTTGTAGCTCTCCTCGAGAAAGCGCACCTGCGTGGTGATGGTGGGCTGGCTCACGTGCAGGCTCTCGGCTGCGCGCGTGAAGCTGCCTTCGCGTGCCACTGCGAAGAACGAACGAAGCTGTGTGAGTCGCATGCGAAGGCTCCAGAAAAGCGGTTGAGTCGGCCGACAGCAACTATAGGTTCACTCAATACATCGACGAAAAAATTTGAATTGGATCGATGGATGTCCCGGTGATTTACTTGCCCGCAGGCGGTCCAGGCATCCACAGAGAAGGGCCGGATCGCCACGAATCCTTCGCTGTCATGACCACGACACGAACGACTGGAAGACTCGGGACGGGCAATGTTGCCTGCTCAAAAGTGCCAGGAGGATTCGATGAACCGCACACCACCGGAGACGACAACCATGATGAAACGCAGACGCTTGCTGCTGGGCACGGCGGCCGCCGTGGGCTCGGCCCTCGTGACCCCGGCGAGGGCACAACAACAGGTGCTCACCGTCGGGCTCATTCCCTCCGAGGACTCGCGCGCGATGATCGCCAACAGCCAGGCGATGATGGACATGCTCTCGAAGGCGCTCGGCATGCCGGTGAAGCCTTTCGTGGCCGCCGACTACAACGGCGTGATCGAGGCGCTGCGTTCGAAGCGGCTCGACGTGGCCTACCTCGGGCCGTTCTCCTATGTGCTCGGCGCCACCATCGCGCCGATCGAGGCCTTCGCGGTCGCAGAGACCAAGAAGGCGGGCCGGACTTTCTATCACAGCCAGATCGTGGCCCACAAGGACAGCGGCATCAAGGCCGTGCAGGACCTGAAGGGCCGCACCTTCGCCTTCGTCGATCCGAGTTCGACCTCGGGCCACCTGTTCCCCAAGGCGGGGCTGATGAAGGCGGGCTTCGATCCAGACAAGGACTTCGGCCGCGTGATCTTCTCGGGCTCGCACGATTCGAGCGCGATCGCGGTGCAGAACAAGAAGGTCGAGGCCGCGGCCATCGCCGACCGCATCCTCGACGCGGCGGTCAACAAAGGCCTGGTCAAGCGCGAGGACCTGGTCGAGGTGTGGAAGTCGGAGCCGATCCCCGAGTCGCCCACGGTGTGGCGCAAGGACCTTGGCGCCGACCTGAAGAAGCGCGTGCAGGAAGCCTTCCTGCAGGTGAAGGACATCCCCTGGTCGGACCAGGGCCTGCTCAACGGTTTCCATCCGACCAACGACGCGGCCTACAACGTGATCCGCGACACGGCCAAGATCCTGAAGCTCGACCTGGGGAAGATGAAATGATCGACATCCGAGGTCTCTGCAAGCGCTACGGCGACTTCACCGCGCTCCACCAGGTCGACCTGTCGGTGGGCAGGGGCGAATTCGTCGTCATCCTCGGCGCGTCGGGTGCGGGCAAGTCGACGCTTTTGCGTTGCATCAACCAGCTGGCCGAGCCCACACAGGGCGAGGTGCGCGTCGACGGCGAATGCGTGCGGCGCGACCGGGCCGGGCTGCGCCGCGTGCGCCGCGACGTGGCGATGATCTTCCAGCACTACAACGTGGTGCCGCGGTTGTCGGTGCTCAAGAACGTGCTCACCGGCCGGCTGGGTTCGGTGCCGGCGCTGGCCTCGTGGTTCCAGGTGTTCCCGGCCGAGGACATCGCGGTGGCGCGCGAGTGCCTGCGCCGCGTCGAGCTCGACCACAAGGCCGACCTGCGCACCGACACGCTTTCGGGCGGCCAGAAGCAGCGCGTGGGCATCGCCCGTGCGCTGGCGCAGAAGCCCAAGGTGATCCTGGCCGACGAGCCGGTCGCGAGCCTCGACCCGAAGACCTCGCGCAAGGTGCTCAATTACCTCAAGCAGGCGAGCCGCCAGGACGGCATCACCGTGATCTGCAACCTGCACCAGGTCGACTACGCGCGCGAGTTCGCCGAGCGCGTGATCGGTGTCGCGGGCGGCCGTGTGGTGTTCGAGGGCCGGCCGGAGGAGCTCACCGAAGAAGTGCTGCACCGCATCTATCCGGGCGGCGTCGACCCGGACCTGCCCGCTGCTGCCGAAGCCGCGCAACCCGCGACCGTGCAGAGCCTGCCGCCGCAACCCGCCGTGCTGCCGGCCCGTCAGTTCGCCCTGGAGCAACCATGATCGCCATCGGACGCTACAACCTGCTGATCGCCCGCAGCGCAGGCAACCCGGGCTGGTGGAAATACATCGTGACTGCGGCCGCCGGCGCCGGCGTGGTCTGGTGGGCCGCGATCGGCGCGCAGGTCAGCTTCGGCGAACTGGCCAAGGGCATGCCGTGGATCGCCGACTTCCTCGGCCGCATGCTGCCGCCCAACTGGGAGTTCATGCAAAAGCTGGTGAAGCCCGCGATAGAGACGGTGCAGATCGCCATCTGGGGCACCTTGCTGGCCGTGCTGCTCGCGGTGCCGCTGTGCTTCTTCGCGGCCAGCAACATCTCGCCGAACCGCGCGGTGTTCCATGCGATGCGGCAGGTGCTCAACGTCACGCGCGGCATCAACGAGATCATCCTCGCGCTGATCTTCGTGGCCGCCGTCGGGCTCGGTCCGTTCCCCGGCGTGCTGGCGCTCGCGCTGCACGGTGCCGGCATGCTCGGCAAGTTCTTCGCCGAGTCGATCGAGGAGATCGACGAAGGGCCGATCGAGGCGCTGCGCGCCACCGGCGCGGGCCCGATACAGACCATCATCTTCGGCGTGATCCCGCAGGTCGTCACCGCATGGATCGGCGTGATCGTCTACCGCTTCGAGACCAACCTGCGCCAGGCGACGGTGCTCGGCATGGTGGGAGCGGGCGGCATCGGCTTCGAGCTGGTGGGCAGCATGAAGCTGTTCCAGTACCAGGACACGGCCACCTGCATCCTCGTGATCGTCGCCATGGTGATGACCGCCGACTTCCTCTCGAGCAAGCTGCGCGCGTGGATCCAGCAGGGCGCGCGTTCGTGAGTTCGCGCACAACGAACGGCGCGGCGCCCGCCGCCCATTGACCGGACCGACCATGACCTTTCACTACTTCAACCCCGTGCAGAGCGTGTACGGGGCAGGCGCTCTTTCGTCACTGCCGGAGCTGCTTGCGGGGCGCCGCGCCGCGGTGGTGACCTTTCCCGAGGCGCGCGCCATCGGCCTGCTGGGCAGGCTCGAGTCGGTGCTCGGCGACGGGCTCGCCTGCGTGATCGACAACGTGATGCCGAACCCCGATGTGGCCGAACTCGCAGCGACCTACGAGCGTTTCTGGCGCGGTCATCCGGAAGTGGAGGCCATCGTGGCGGTCGGCGGCGGCAGCGCAATCGATACCGCGAAGGCGCTGGCCGTGGCCGACGATGGCGCGTGCTTCGCCGATCTGGTCGCCGGACTCGCCGGCGAGCGGCGCTTCGTGCCCACGCGCGCCAGAATGCTGATCGCCGTGCCCACCACCGCCGGCACCGGCAGCGAGGTCACGCCCTGGGCCACCATCTGGGACCGCGCGCGGCAGAAAAAATACTCGCTGCACCTCGAGCAAACCTGGCCGCGCCACGCAGTGGTCGATCCCGAGCTGATGCTCTCGCTGCCCGCCGCCGTCACGCTGCAGAGCGGGCTCGATGCACTCTCGCATGCGCTCGAGGCGATCTGGAACGTCAACGCCAACCCGGTGTCGGACACCTTCGCGGTGGCGGCGGTGCAAGAGACGCTCGGCGTGCTGCCGCAACTCATGAACCGGCTCGACGACGTCGAATTGCGCGGCCGCATGGCGCTCGCAGCGCTCAAGGCCGGCATGGCGTTCTCCAACACCAAGACTGCGCTCGCGCATTCGATCTCCTACGAGATGACGCTGCGCTACGGCCTGCCGCACGGCATTGCCTGTTCGTTCCCGCTGCCGCTGGTGCTGGCGCGCGCGATCGGCCACAGCGCCCAGCGCGATATGGTGCTCGCGCAGGCGCTCGGCATGCCGCTGGCCGATGCGCCGCGGCAGCTCGCGGCTTTCATCGAATCGCTGGGCGTGAAGACCCGTTTCGCCGACTACGGCGTGGGCGAGGACGAGGCGCGAGAGATGCTGCTGCATGCGCAGGGCGGTGCGCGCGGGCGCAACTTCATCGGGAGGGCCGTCGCCGAAGGCGGGGCATGAGCGGCTGCTGAAGACCTTCGCGGCCCCGCTGCGTACCATGCGGGAATGAACCTGGCTGCTTCCGGGTCGCCGCGTGTCGGTTGCGCAGGGTGGAGCCTGCCGCGCACGATGTGGCCGCAGTTTCCCTCCGAGGGCTCGCACCTCGAGCGCTATGCGCAGCGCTTCGACGTGGTCGAGATCGACACATCGTTCTATCGGCCGCACCGGCACGAGACCTACGCGCGCTGGGCCGCCGCCACGCCCGAGGGATTCCGCTTCGCGGTCAAGCTGCCGCAGGCCATCACGCACGAACGGCGGCTTGCGGGGGCGATGCCGGTGCTCGACGCGTTTCTCGCGCAGGTTGCGGGGCTTGGCGACAAGCTCGGTGGCCTGGTCGTGCAGTTGCCGCCGAGCCTCGCCTTCGATGCGGGCGTCGCGCGGCGTTTTCTCGCGGGGCTGCGGCGGCGGCATGCGGGGGCCGTGGCGCTCGAGCCGCGCCACCGCAGCTGGTTTACGCCGCCGGCGGAGGCGCTGCTCGCGCAGCTGCGCATCGCGCGCGTGCTGGCCGATCCGGTGCTGTTCGACGAGGCCGCCGCGCCCGGCGGATGGCCGGGCCTGGTCTATCTGCGGCTGCACGGTTCGCCGCGCCGCTACTGGTCGGCCTACGACGACGCGCTGCTCGCGCGGCTGGCCTTGCGCCTGCAGCGCGCGCAGGCGCAAGGCGCGCAGTGCTGGTGCATCCTCGACAACACCGCGAGCGGTGCTGCGGTGGGCAATGCGATGACGCTCGCGCGGCTGCTGCGGCGGCGCGATCCGGCAGAATCCGGCTCCACATGACAGACCTGTTTTCTCCCCCCTTCAACGCACGGCGCACCGCCGTCTTCGCGATGCTGGCCGCGGCCGGCGCCTTCTTCTGCGGCAGCGCGGCCGCCCAGGCCGCACCGGCGCTGCCCAAGACGCTGCGGCTCATCGTGGCCTATCCGGCGGGCGGCGTCAGCGACGTCGTGGCGCGCGCACTCGGCGAGCGGCTCGCGGCCCAGACGGGCATCACGGTCGTGATCGAGAACCGCGCCGGCGCGAGCGGCGCCATCGGCATGGACGCGGTCGCCAAGGCTGCGCCCGACGGCGCCACGCTGGGTTTCTCGGCCATCAGCCCGCTGGTGCTGAGCCCGCACCTGGGCAAGCTGCCCTTCGATCCGATGAAGGACGTCGCGCCCGTGGCCAGCGTGATGTATTCGCCCGTGCTGCTGGTCGCCACACAAGCGAGCAAGGCGCGCGACTTCCGCGCGCTGGTCGCCGAAGCCAAGGCGCAACCCGGCGCGGTGCGCTGGGCCACGTCGGGACCGGCCTCGCTCGGCCACATCGTGCTCGAACAGGTGCGCGCCGCGGCCGGCGTGGACATCACGCACGTGCCGTACAAGGGCGGCGGCCAGCAGCTCAACGACGCGCTCGGCGGGCAGTTCGAGATTCTCTCGACCAATGCCAGCCCCACGCTCACCTCCCACATCCAGTCGGGCAAGCTGCGCCCGCTGGCAGCCGGCGCGCCGGCGCGGCTCGACAGCCTGCCGCAGGTGCCCACGCTGGGCGAACTGGGCTTCAACGCGGCCAACATCAGCTCGCAGTTCGGCGTGTTCGCGCCGGGCGCCACGCCGCCGGCCCTCGTGGCCCGCTACAACGCCGAGATCAACAAGGCCCTGGCAAGCCCCGAACTGCGCGCCAAGCTCACCGCGACCGACAACGTGCCGACCGGCGGCACCCCGGCCGCCTTCGCCAAGGAGATCGCGACGGAGTTCGAGAGCAACGGCCGGATCATCAAGGCGGCCAACATCAAGGCGGATTGACCCTGCGGCTTGCAGGCCCGTGGCGCCCTACCTTATAGTAGGTAGATGTCCAGCGTCCCCGCCCTTGCCACCGGCAGCACCCGCGAGCAGATCCTCGCGGTGGCGCGGTCGCTGATCGAGACGCGCTCGTACCTGGGCTTCAGCTTCCAGGACGTGGCCGACGCCATCGGCATCCGCAAGGCGAGCCTGTACCACCACTTTCCCACCAAGGAAGCGCTCGGCATCGCGGTGATCCGCCAGGCGACGCAGCAGTTCAAGGACTGGGACGCGGCGCGCGTGCGCGCGCCGGCCGACGCGCTCGAATCGTATTTCCGCATCTACCGCAACACGCTCAAGGCGGGCGCAGGCATGTGCCCGGCGGGCGCGCTGGCGCCCGGCTGGGATTGCATCGAGGCCGACCTGCGCCAGGCCGTGCAGGACCTGCGCAACACCCAGGTGCTGTGGCTGACCGGCGTGCTGGGCGCGCTGCTGCCCGCGAGCCCGAAGAAGGGCGCGCCCTCGGCCGCAGTGCTGGCGGCGTATGTGTTCTCGGTTTGCCAGGGAGCGCTGCTCGCCGCGCGCATGACCGGGCGCGTCGAGGATTTCGACGCGGCCATCGACCAGTTGAGGAGTTCGTTGCCCGCTTGAGAGCGGGCGAGATCGCGGGCGCACCGGTGCGCCTTTTTTTGTGACCCCGATGCCTACCGATTGGATGGTAGGTTTGTCCAAGGAGTGTTCCGATGAAAGCCGTCATTGCTGCCTACGCCCGCTCGCCGTTCCATTTCGCGAAGAAAGGGGCGCTTGCCGAAGTGCGCCCCGACACGCTCGCCGCCGGCGTGGTCCGCGGGCTGCTGCAGCGCACCGACCTCGATCCCGCGCTGCTCGAGGACGTGATCCTGGGCTGCGCCTACCCGGAGGCGTCGCAGGGCAACAACCTGGCGCGCATCGTCGGCCTGCTGGCCGGGCTGCCGCACGAAGTGGGCGGCATGACGGTCAACCGCTTCTGCGGTTCGTCGATGCAGGCGGTGCACATCGCCGCGGCGCAGATCGAGGCCGGCATGGGCGAAGCCTTTCTCTGCGTGGGCGTCGAATCGATGACGATGGTGCCGCAGGGAGGCTTCAACTTCTCGCCGAATCCCGAACTCCAGGCCCGCACCGATGCCTACATCTCGATGGGCGAGACGGCCGAGAACGTGGCCGAACGCTGGCACGTGAGCCGCGCCGACCAGGAGACGTTCGCGGTCGAATCGCACCGCAAGGCCGCCGCCGCACGCGCCGAGGGGCGGCTCGCCGGCGAGATCGTGCCGGTGCGCCTGGCCTCGGGCGAGCAGGTCGACGCCGACGGCTGCATCCGCCCGACCACCTCGGCCGAAGCGCTCGCGGGCCTGAAGCCCGCGTTCCGGCCCGACGGCGTGGTGACGGCCGGCACCTCGTCGCCGCTGACCGACGGTGCCGCGGCGGTGCTGGTGACCAGCGATGCCTTTGCCGCGAAGCACGGCCTGCAGCCGCTCGCGCGCATCCGCGCGTTCGCGACCGTGGGCGTCGATCCGGCCGTCATGGGCATCGGCCCGATTCCCGCCACGCGCAAGGCGCTCGCGCGCGCGGGCCTCGCTGCGGCCGACCTCGACGTGATCGAGATCAACGAGGCGTTCTCGTCGCAGGCGCTGGCCTGCATCCGCGAGCTCGGCCTCGATGCCGCGAAGATCAACCTCGACGGCGGCGGACTCGCGATCGGCCATCCGCTCGGCGCGACCGGCGCGCGCATCACCGGCAAGGCGGCTGCGCTGCTCGCGCGCGAGAACGGCCGCTATGCGCTCGCCACACAGTGCATCGGCGGCGGGCAGGGCATCGCGACGATTCTCGAACGCGCCTGATCGCCCGAGAATGGCGACCACATCACCACACGGAGGCTCCATGGCTGCAACTCCTGAAGCGGGCGCGGCGCGCAAGCTCTACCTCGAAGACCTGTCCGTCGGCGACCGTTTCCGCAGCGGCGACCATGCGCTGGATGCCGCGCAGATCAAGGCCTTTGCGTCGCAGTTCGATCCGCAGCCCTTCCATACCGACGAAGAGGCGGCCAAGGCCACCTTCTTCGGCGGCCTCGCGGCGAGCGGCTGGCACACCGCCGCGTTGACGATGAAGCTGCTGGTGGAGAGCGGCGTCCCGCTGGCCGACGGCATCATCGGATCGGGCGGCCAGTTGCAATGGCCGAAGCCGACGCGCCCGGGCGACGTGCTGCACGTGGTGAGCGAGGTGGCCGAGATCACGCCGTCGCGCAGCAAGCCCGGCCGCGCGATGGTGACGATGCACTGCCAGACGCTGAACCAGCATGGCGACGTGCTGCAGGACTTCAGGCCGAAGCTGGTGGTGCACGCCCGGCCGTCATAGGCCTCATCAGCGCTCGAAGGCGCCGCCCTCGAGCGCGCGCAGTTCCTCGTCGCTGAAGCCGGCGCGCCCGCGCGCGTCGAGGTTGAACGGCGGCTTGAGCCGCGGCGCGTCGTACTGCGCCACCAGTTCGGGGTAGCTCGCCTCGGCGTCGCGGCCCGCGCGGTCGCAGAGCCAGCGGTACCAGTGGTTGCCGATCGCGACATGGCCGACCTCGTCGCGCAGGATGATGTCGAGGATCTCGACCGCGCGCAGCGCATCGGGCGTGTTCACGCGCCGCAGCTTGGCCTGGATCAGCGGCGTGGCGTCGAGGCCGCGCGCCTCGAGCGTGCGCGGCACCAGCGCCATGCGCGCGAGCACGTCGTCCTTGGTCTTCTCGCACATGGTCCAGAGCCCGTCGTGGCCCGGAAAATCGCCATAGCGCCAGCCCATGGCCTGCAGGTGTGCATGCAGCAGCGTGAAATGCTGCGCTTCCTCGTCGGCCACGCGCAGCCAGTCGCGGTAGTAGGCCTCGGGCATGCCGTCGTAGCGCCACACCGCGTCGAGCGCGAGATTGATCGCATTGAACTCGATGTGGCAGATTGAATGGATCAGCGAAGCGCGGCCTTCGGGCGTGAAGGGTGAGCGCTTCTGCACCGCGGTGGCGCCGACGCGCAGCGGGCGCTCGGGGCGGCCCGGCACGCCGGCGTCATCGCCTGCGCTGCGAACGGGTATCGGCGCTATGGATTCGGTAGCTGCAAGCGCAACGGTCGCGCGCGTTGCCGCCACCTTCTGTTCAGGGTCGGTGAGGCGCAGCGCGGCCAGCGCGCTCAATCGGGGGTGCATCCCTACAATTCTAGTTTTGGACCCCGGAGACCCCACGATGGCGATTTATGAACTCGACGGCATTGCACCCCGGCTCGGCAGCGGCGCATGGGTCGCCGACAGTGCCGAGGTGATCGGCAACGTGCAGCTGGGCGAGAACGCGAGCATCTGGTTCGGTGCGGTGCTGCGCGGCGACAACGAGACCATGACCATCGGGCGCAACAGCAACGTGCAGGACATGTCGATGCTGCATTCGGACCCCGGTTCGCCGCTCACCATCGGCGAGAACGTCACCATCGGTCACCAGGTCATGCTGCACGGCTGCACCATCGGCGACAACTCGCTGATCGGCATCCAGGCAGTGGTCTTGAATAACGCGAAGATCGGCCGCAACTCGATCGTTGGTGCCGGCAGCGTGGTCACCGAAGGCAAGGAGTTTCCCGACAACTCCCTCATCTTCGGCTCGCCGGCCAAGGTGATGCGCACGATCAGCGATGAAGACGCTGCCAAGCTGCGCCATGGCTCCGACCACTATGTACAGAACGCCGTTCGCTATGCGAAGGGCCTCAAGAAAATCGCCTGACCTGCGCAGGCGCCACAGAAAGAATCCGTTTTGAGCGAGCTGCACAAATTCCTGTTCGATGGCCTGCCGGTGCGCGGCATGATCGTGCGCCTGACGGACGCGTGGCAGGAGATCCTGGCGCGGCGCGCCTCCAACACCGCCACCGGCGCCTATCCGCCGCCCGTGGCCGAACTGCTCGGCGAGATGACGGCCGCGGCCACGCTGATGCAGGCCAACATCAAGTTCAACGGTGCGCTGATCCTGCAGATTTTCGGCGACGGCCCGGTCAAGGTCGCGGTGGCCGAGGCGATGCCCGACCTGAGCCTGCGCGCCACTGCCAAGGTGATCGGCGAGCTGCCGGCCGATGCGCGCCTGCCCGAGATGGTCAACGTGAGCAACAAGGGCCGCTGCGCCATCACGCTCGACCCCAAGGACAAGCTGCCCGGCACCACCCCCTACCAGGGCGTGGTGCCGCTGTTCGACGATGACGGCGAGAAGCTCGGCAAGCTCAGCGACGTGCTGCAGCACTACATGCTGCAGAGCGAGCAGCTCGACACCACGCTGGTGCTCGCGGCCGACGACAAGGTGGCCGCGGGCCTGCTGATCCAGCGCCTGCCGGTGAAAGGGGAGGGCAACCTCGAAGGAACCTCCGGCAAGGACCACGGCGAGGCCAACGAAGACCAGATCGGGCGCAACGAGGACTACAACCGCATCGCGATCCTCGCTTCGAGCCTCACGCGCGACGAACTGCTCACGCTCGACATCGAGACCATCCTGCGGCGCCTGTTCTGGGAAGAGAAGCTGCTGCGCTTCGAGCCGCAGGCCGGCCCGGCCGGGCCGCATTTCGCCTGCACCTGCGGGCGCGAGCGCGTGGCCCAGATGATCCGCGGGCTCGGCGTGCAGGAGGCCGAGGAGATCCTTGCCGAGCGCGGCGACATCGAGGTCGGCTGCGATTTCTGCGGCAAGCAGTACCGCTTCGATGCGGTCGATGCCGCACAGCTCTTCAAGCCGGCCGGCGACCAGATGCCAGGCAGCTCGGTGGTCCAGTAGCCCTTTCTTCCTCACGCCGGCTGGCGCAGCACTTTCACCATCGCGGCCAGGCGCTCGTTCGCCAGGCCGGCATCGAGCGCACGCTCGAACAGGCGCATGAGAAAGTCCGGGAAGCTGGTGTCGAGCTTCGCCTCGCGCGCCTGCTTCACGAACAGGCGGCCCGAGCCGGCGCAGGTCGCCATCGAGCTTTCGGGTTCGCCGAAGCGGTTGGCGTGGATGTCCTCGCCTTCCGATCGGATCATCTCGCCAAGCACCGGCGAGATCGCGCCGATCATGCGCGCGAACTCGTCCACGCGCAGCCCCTCCGATTCGCAGATGCGCGCGCCATGGAAGAAGCCGCTCATCGCACCGAACATGCACGAGAGCGTTGCCAGGTCCCAGGCGGCCGCGTTGCCGATCGGCTCGCCCATGTAGAGGATGTTGCCCGCGATGGTTTCGAGCACCGGCCGCGCCGCCGCGAGCGCGCGGGCCTCGCCCGAGACGAACAGCGGCGTGTCGGACCGGCCGATCTGGCTCGGCGTGGCGAGCAGGGCGCCGTCGAGGTAGGCGTAGCCGTTGGCGGCGGCCCAGGCATCGCGCGCGTCCTGCGGCGTGCCGGTGCTCAGTTGCACCAGCAGCTTGCCGCGCAGCGCCTCGGCCATGCCGGGCGCGGCGAGGATCGCGCGGCTTGCTGCGTAGTCGGCCACGCAGACCAGCACCACCGGGCTGGGTTCGACCGCCGCGCGCGCATCGGGTGCGAGCTGCGTGCCCTGGTTCAAGAGCGGCTGCGCGCGCGACGCGGTGCGGTTCCACAGCGTGAGGCTGAACTTCGATTGCAGCGCGCGCGCGAGCGCCACGCCCATGGGGCCGAGGCCGATGAGGGAAACGTCGGTCATGTGCATCTTCTTTCTGCGAGTGGACAGGCTCAGGCGGGCGCCAGCGTGAGGTTCTGGCCGAGCCCGCCGTCCACCGTGAGCCGTGCGCCCGTGGTGAAGGTGGCCTCGAAGGCGAGGAACAGCACGGCGCGCGCCACCTCTTCGGCGCTGCCATGCCGGCGCATCGGCGTGATCGCATCGCCCAGGCGCATGAATTCGGCGCGCTCGGCGGCGCTGGCGCCGGTCACGCCGAGCGTCGGCGTGTCGATGAAGCCCGGGCTCACGACATTGACGCGGATGCCGCGCCCCACGAGTTCGGCCGCGAAGCCCGAGGCCAGCGAGCGCAGCGCCGCCTTGGTGGCGCTGTAGACGCTCAACCCATGCATGCCGCCCTGGTCGGCGATCGACGAGGTGAAGACGATCGCGCCGCCCGCGGGCATCAGCGGCGCCAGGCGCTGCACCGTGAAGAAGGGGCCCTTGGTGTTGACCGCGAACGCCGTGTCGTAGCCGGCTTCGCTCACCTGCTCGAAGGGCTCCAGCGCCGAGATGCCCGCGTTGATGTGCAGCAGGTCGATGCGGCCGAGCTTTTCGCGTGCCAGCGCCGCGAGCGCGTCGATGTCGGCCAGCGAGGCCGTGTCCGATGCCACGACGTGGGCGCGCGGGCCGAGCGCGCGCCGCGCGGCCTCGAGGTTGTGCGGATTGCGGCCGGTGACGAGCACCTCGGCCCCGCCGTCGATGAGCGCCTGCGCGGTGGCGAGGCCCATGCCGATGGTGCCGCCGGTGATGAGGGCCTTCTTGCCGGCGTAGGGCGCGAGGGAGGAGGGTGGGTTGGTTGTCGTGGAGTTCATGGCTGCGATGATCGGCATCGCGTCGCCGGCCGTCGCGCACGATCGGCCGTGCGCGAGCACAAACGGCCGATGACATGCGCCGTGGCCGCGGCCGATAATGTTTCGATGAGCGATACCGACCTGGACACCGACTTCCACGGTGCGGGCCTTGCGTCCGACGTGGTGCTGCCGGACGACGGCTTTGCCGCGCCGCCGCGCGCGGGCGGGCTGCGCGTGGACCTGCGGCAGACGCCCGGCGGCGAGGTCGCCTACGAGGCGCTGCCCGACCATCGCATCAAACTGCATGCCGGCGCACCGGTCGCGGGCGCTTGCCAGTACCACCGCTTCGTCTACACGCGCGGCGACCTCGACATCCTGCCGGCCGGCAGCAGCGACGTCTGGCACGAGGCATCGCCGAGCACCTCGGTCGTGGTGCGCATGGCGCCGGCGCTGCTCGAGCGCACGGCCGAAGAGATGGGGCTGCCGGCCGAGCGTGCACGCCTGGATGAGCGCCACCAGTTCCGCGATCCGCAGATCGAGCACATCGCCTGGGCGCTCGACGCCGAACGCCGCGCGGGCTTTCCGAACGGCCGGCTCTACACCGACAGCCTCGGCACCGCACTCGCGGTGCAGCTGGTCTCAGCCGGTCCGGTGCGCGCGCAGCCGGCTGCCGCGCAGGGCCTGACGCGCCTGCAGCTCCAGCGCGTCACCGCTTACATCGAAGCCCACCTCGACGGCGACCTGTCGCTCGCCACGCTGGCCGGGGTGGCGGGCCTCAGCGCCTCGCATCTGAAGACGCAGTTCAAGCGCTCCACCGGACTGCCGGTGCACGAATACGTGGTGCATCACCGCGTCGACCGCGCGCGCAGCCTGCTGCTGACGAGCGAAATGCCCGTGAGCCTGGTCGCGCTGGAGAGCGGCTTCTCGCACCAGAGTCACATGGCGCGCTGCATGCGCCGCGTGCTCGGCGCCACGCCGGGCGAGGTGCGGCGCGCGCGCTAGATGCCAGCGCCGCGGCTCAGCGCGCGGGCGCCTCGTCGAAACCGCCGAACAGGATGTCGGGCGCGCTGGTGTTGTGCTTCGAGGGCAGGCTGCGCCCGAAGCGGAACTGCGTCGCGTCGAGCGTCTTCACCTCGGGCAGCGGCAGCGCCTGCTCGGCAGCGTCGGGTGACGGCTGCCAGCGCACTTCGCTCACGTCGGCATTGTCGGGCGCGACGTACATCGAGCGCAGCACTGCGAACGGGCGCACCTTCGCGGTCGGTGACGAAAGCCGCACGTCGAGCGCGGTGCGCGCGCGGCTGATCTCGCTCGCCTTGACCACCGCGCTGCCGCCGCGCGTGAAGCGCAGGTGGATCGACAGCGGCTCGGGCACGATGCGGATCGACGCGATGTCCACCACCGGCCGCCCGGCCTGCTCGACCGGGCCCAGCAGGAACGAGGAGCCGTACACGCCGTCGCCGAAGCGCGCCTCGGGCAGCGGCTTGATGCGCCAGTAGCCGTCGGCCGGGTAGAGCACCATCGCCTCCAGCGCCTTGCCTTCTTCCATGCGGAAGACCTGCAGCAGGTGGAAGCCGCGGTCCTTGCGCGCACCGACGCGCACCGGCACCTGTTGCGGCCGCCAGAAGCTGGGCAGCGTCATGCCGACGATGCGCCACTGTGCGTCTTCGTGCAGCACCACGGTGCGCGGCTTGAATTTGTGCGCGGGATCGGTGGGATGGGCGCCGCCGTCGAAGTTGCAGTTCGAGAAGTCGGGCGCGGTCGTGTCGGTACGGATGCTGTCGAGATAGGCCGGCTGCAGCGCCTCGATGCGCAGGCGGCGGATGCCTTCGCCGCGCAGCACCAGCGAGACGTTGTCCTCTTCCGCGCAGGCGGTGGGCGTGGTGCCGTTTTCCACCGTGGCGGCGACGGGGGCCGCGGTGGCGGCGCTCGTGGCCAGCCATGCAGCCAGCAGCAGGACGCGAGGAATGCGTGGGGACATCATCGGTTCTCCGGGGTTCGAGGGGGTGAGGGCGGACCGTCGCGGCGTTCGAGCAGTTCGCTGAAGAGGCGGTGCTCGCATTCGGGGTCGGAGCACTTGTCGCACGACCATGACCAGCGGGCGGATCGGGTTGCGGCCGGTTCACGCATGCCGGCGGGCGCTTCGCGGCCGGCCACGCCGAGGATGGCATTCCAGGCATTGGCGAGCCTTTCGCCGCCGCTGCCATGGACCACCGCGAACGACAGCCCGGCGCCCGACAGCGCCGCGCGCAGCAGCCTGTCGGTGGGCTCTCGCGCGTGGTCGCCGTCGCGCAGCGCGTCGGCCACCCAGGGAATGTCGAGCGCAGTGAGCAGCGTGATCGCCGAGCGGCGCTGGGCGGCGAGGGCGTCGGGGTAGAGCGAGGTGTCGCCGAACAGCTGCTCGCTGTAGACGGCCGTCATGAGCGCCGTGGTGTCGGCCACCACGACGCCGCACGCTGCCGCGGCCTCGATGCGGCGGGTCTGCTCGTCGGCGATGGCGCGCTGTTCGTCGGGCCGCGGGGTGCGGCCTTCGCGCTCGCACCATTCGCGCAGGTATTCGCCCACGAAGGTCGCGGCCGTGCCGCGCGCCTGCAGTCGATGCGCGAGCGCTTGGGCGAGTTCGGTCTTGCCGGTGCTTTCGGCGCCCACCAGCGCAATCACGCAGCCGAGGGGCAGCACGGGCGTCATGCGCGCGCGGCCCCGGCGGGCATGCGCGCGCGCCAGGCCAGGAAGCCGGCCACGCTGAGGATCGCGAACACCGCGTAGAGCCCGACCGTGAGCCAGAGGCCCTTGTGGATGAAGAGGCCCACGCTCACCACATTGACAGCGAGCCAGACCAGCCAGTTCTCGATGAACTTGCGCCCGAGCAGGAACTGGCCCACGAGGCTGAGCCCGGTTGCGAAGCCGTCCCACCAAGGCACGTCGGAATCGGTGAAGCGGCCGAGGAAGAGCGCCACCGCAGGCCACGCGATCGCGCAGGCCGCGAGCGCCAGCGCGATGCCGCGCGGCGAGAGCCGGCTCACGCGCAGCGCGCTGCCGTCGGCGCGGTGGCCGCGCAGCCACTGGAACCAGCCCCAGAACGCGACCGCCGCGAAGAACACCTGGAGCGAGGCGTCGCCGTAGATGCGCGCCTCGGCGAACACCGCCACGTAGAGCAGCGAACTGGCGATCGCCAGCGGCCAGCCCCAGTGGATCTCGCGCATGTTGCAGCCGACCATCGCCAGCGCGAGCACGGCGGCCACGAGTTCGAGCCAGCTGACGGGGGCGCCCCAGAGCGCGAAAGCGGGGGCCGAGAAGAACTCGGGCATCAGCAGGGGACGCCGCGGGGCGCGCGCGCCATGTTCACTTGGTGATCTGCACGAACACTTCGTTCGGCTTCACCATGCCGAGCTCCTGCCGTGCGCGCTCCTCGACCATCTCAAGGCCGACCTTGAGGTCGTTGACCTCGGAGGCGAGCCGATCGTTGGCCACGGCGGCCTTGGCATTCGCGTCGTGCTGGGCCGTGAGCCGCTCCTGCAGCTGCGTGACCTCGGGGACACTCCCGCGCCCGCTCCACAGCTGCCACTGCAGGATGACCAGCAGCAGCAGCAGCACGATGGGTGGAGCGAGGCGCGAGCGCATTGCCGCCGGCTATGGGCGCTACTTGAGGTTGTAGAAGGCGCCGCGGCCGGGGTAGCTCGCGATGTCGCCGAGGTCTTCCTCGATGCGCAGCAGCTGGTTGTACTTGGCAATGCGGTCCGAGCGCGAGAGCGAGCCGGTCTTGATCTGGCCGGCATTGGTGCCCACCGCGATGTCGGCGATGGTGCTGTCCTCGGTCTCGCCCGAGCGGTGCGAGATCACGGCCGTGTAGCCCGCGCGCTTGGCCATCTCGATGGCGGCGAAGGTTTCCGTCAGCGTGCCGATCTGGTTGATCTTGATCAGGATCGAGTTGGCGATGCCCTTCTCGATGCCTTCCTGCAGGATCTTGGTGTTGGTGACGAACAGGTCGTCGCCCACCAGCTGCACGCGCTTGCCGAGGCGTTCGGTGAGCAGCTTCCAGCCGTCCCAGTCGCCTTCGTGCATGCCGTCCTCGATGCTGATGATCGGGTACTTGTCGACCCAGGTCGCGAGCATGTCGGCCCAGTTGCCGGCCGACAGCGTGAGGTTCTCGCCCGACAGCACGTAGTTGCCGTCCTTGTAGAACTCGCTGGCGGCGCAGTCGAGGCCGAGCGCGATCTGCTCGCCCGCCACGAAGCCGGCCTTGTCGATGGCCTCGAGGATCAGCTGGATCGCTGCTTCATGGCTCTCGACGCTGGGCGCGAAACCGCCTTCGTCGCCGACGGCCGTGCTGATGCCGCGGTCGCCCAGGATCTTCTTGAGCGCATGGAACACCTCGGCGCCGTAGCGCACGGCTTCGCGGAAGCTCGGTGCGCCGACGGGGATGATCATGAACTCCTGCAGGTCGAGGCTGTTGTTCGCGTGTGCGCCGCCATTGATGACGTTCATCATCGGCACCGGCAGCTGCATGCCGCCCATGCCGCCGAAGTAGCGGTACAGCGGCAGGCCCGATTCCTCGGCCGCGGCGCGCGCCACGGCCATCGACACGGCGAGGGTGGCATTGGCGCCGAGGCGGCCCTTGTTGTCGGTGCCGTCGAGGTCGATCATCGTGCGGTCGAGGAAGGCCTGCTCGCTGGCATCGAGGCCGAGCACGGCTTCCGAGATCTCGGTGTTGATGTTCTCCACCGCCTTGAGCACGCCCTTGCCGAGATAGCGCTTCTTGTCGCCGTCGCGCAGCTCGATGGCTTCGCGCGAACCGGTCGATGCGCCCGAGGGCACGGCCGCGCGGCCCATGGTGCCCGATTCGAGCAGCACGTCGCATTCGACGGTGGGATTGCCGCGGCTGTCGAGGATTTCTCGGCCGACGATGTCAACGATTGCACTCATGCGTTTTTCTCTTTCCTTGGAGTCTCGAATTCTTCAGGGGATCGATCACAAGCCTTCGACGGCGACCATGCGCATCACGGCCGCGCCGGCGCGCGCCTCGCGCGCCTTGAGGTACTCGGGCGTTTCATAGAAGGCCTTGGCCTTCTCGAAACTCGGGAACTTCAGGATCACGATGCGCGACGGCGCCCAGTCGCCCTCGAGCACCTCGACCTGGCCGCCGCGCACGCACACCTCGGCGCCGTGCGCCTGCATTGCCGCGCTCGACCACTTCTTGTATTCCTCGTACTGCGTCGGGTTGGTGACCTCGACCTGGGCGATGACGTAACCACTGCTCATGATTGAAAGATGTCCTCTAGAAAAGCGTTCTTCTTCGTGACCCGGTCGAGCGCCTGCAGCGTCTCGAGCAGGGCCTTCATGTGCTTGAGCGGCACCGCGTTGGGGCCGTCGCTCAATGCCTTGGCGGGGTCGGGATGCGTCTCCATGAACAGGCCCGCCACGCCCACGGCCACGGCCGCGCGCGACAGCACCGGCACCATCTCGCGCTGGCCGCCCGAACTCGTGCCCTGGCCGCCCGGCAACTGCACCGAGTGGGTGGCGTCGAACACCACGGGGGCGCCGGTCTCGCGCATGATCGCGAGCGAGCGCATGTCCGACACGAGATTGTTGTAGCCGAAGCTCGCACCGCGTTCGCAGGCCATGAAGCTGTCTTCGTCGAGGCCGGCTTCCTTGGCTGCCGCGCGCGCCTTGTCGATCACGTTCTTCATGTCGTGCGGCGCGAGGAACTGCCCCTTCTTGATGTTCACCGGCTTGCCCGACTGCGCCACCGCGCGGATGAAGTCGGTCTGGCGGCACAGGAAGG
>CAMLCW010000047.1 GCA_946478645.1 uncultured Variovorax sp. | reverse complement strand
CCGTCCTGGCCGGCCTGCGCTCCGGCGGCCCGCCGCCGCGCGTGCCGTGCCGGCCGGTGCGGCGCCAGCGCGGGCGAGACCACCGTGCCCGCCTGCCCCTGCGATGAGAAATAACCTTCGCCCATGAGCAGGTTGTAGGCCGCCTCGATGGTTCCGCGCGAGAGGCCCAGCTCGCTCGCAAGGGCGCGCGCCGAGGCCACGCGGTCGCCCGGCTGCAGCACGCCTTGCTCGATGGCCGACCTGAAGCGCGCGTAGATCTGCCGGTAGAGCGGCATCGCCGTGCTGCGGTCGACCTGCAGCAGCGCCGCCGCGGAAACCGTCTTCGTTGCTGGGTTCATGGCCTGGTCATTTTGGCAAATCTTGCCTCTTTTCGATAAGACATCGAAAACCTAGCATCGATCCGGTCGAACTGTCGCAACCGAAGGAGAAGTGCAATGGGCGAGAAGCTGTTCCTGGCCGGCGCGGCCGGTGCCATCGGCACCGTGCTGGTGCCACTGCTGATCGAGGCGGGCTACACCGTCTACGGTAGCACCCGCCGCGCCGACCGCGCGCGAGCGCTGCAGGCCCGCGGCGTCACGCCGGTCGTGGTCGATGTGTTCGACGCGGCGGCGCTTCGCGCGGCGATGCTGCAGATCGCGCCCGCCGTCGTGGTGCACCAGCTCACCGACCTGCCGGCCGATCTCGATCCGAAGCTGATGGCCGAGGCCTCCAGCCGCAACGCCCGCGTGCGCACCGAAGGCACGCGCAACCTCGTCGCCGCGGCGCTGGCTGCGGGCAGCCGCCGGATGGTGGCGCAGAGCATCGCCTGGGCCTACGCGCCGGGGACCGGGCCGCGCGTCGAGGACGATCCGCTCGATCTCGGTGCCGAAGGCATTCGCCGCGTGAGCGTGGACGGCGTGGCCGCGCTCGAGCGCAGCGTGCTCGGTGCCGCGGGCATCGAGGCCACGGTGCTGCGCTACGGACAGTTCTACGGACCGGGCACGTCGACGCCCGTTCCCAGGGGCGCGAGCCCGGTCCACGTGGAGGCCGCGGCCTGGGCGGCGCTGCTGGCGCTGCGGCACGCGCAGGGCGGCGTCTTCAACATCGCCGAGGACAACCCCGTGGTGAGCAGCGACAAGGCCAGGCGCGAGCTGGGCTGGTCCGCGGCGCTGCGGCTGCCGGCGGGGCTGGCGTCATGAAGGCGGCACGCGCATTCCATCGCGGCCGGGCGGGCGCCGGTGCAGCGGCACTGTCGCTGGCACTGGTGCTCGCGGCCGGCTGGGCGCTGATGCCGCGCGGCAGCCGGCAGCAAGCGGTGCAGTGGCTCGACGAGGTCTGCAGCAGCGCCGCGAGCCGGCCGATGTTCTCGTCCGCACCGGCGGCCGCGGGCGCCGGCGAGGCGGCACGGCCCGCGACCTCGTCGAGGGTGGTTTCGTGCGAAGCGCTCCCGCACGTGCCGGGCAAGTCGATCACCACGGTCGTCGTCGACTTTCCGCCGCGCGCCTATTCGCCGGCGCATCGGCATCCGGGCTCGGTGACGGCGATCATCCTCGAGGGCACGATCCGCTCGCAGCTGGGCGGCGGGCCGGTCGGCACCTACACCCCCGGAGAGACCTTCTTCGAGCCGCCGGGCACGCTGCACCTGTTCGCGGAGAACCCCGATTCGGTCAAGCCCGCGAAGCTGGTGGCGGTGTTCGTGACCGATGAGAACTGCGGACCGCTGCTGCTGCCTGCCGACCTGGACTGAGCAACCGTGAACCGCGCGTCCGACGCACCCGCGTCGGGCCGCATCAGGGTGCGCCCCGGTTGCCGCCTCCGAGAATACATGTAATATGTCAGTTGACTACTAGATGTATTAAGGAGACATAATGAGCACCGTATCCGGCGAGATTCCACTCGTGGACCTGCCCACGACCGCGCCCAGCCACGGACGGCGTGCCGCCATCGGCCATCGCCTCGAGCGGTTGCCCATGACGGCTTACCAGCGCCGCCTGTTCGCGATCATTGCCACGGCCTGGTTCTTCGATTCGATGGACCTGGGTGTGATGACCTTCGTGCTCGGATCGATCAAGGCAGAGTTCGGCCTCTCCGCCATGCAGACCGGCCTGCTGGCAAGCTCCAGCTTCCTCGGCATGTTCCTGGGCGCTGCCACCGCGGGCATGCTGGCCGACCGGTTCGGGCGCAAGCCGGTGTTCCAACTCAGCATGGTCTTCTGGGGTGTCGGCAGCCTGATGTGCGGCCTCTCGGACAGTGCCAATGAGCTGATGGGCTACCGCGTGCTGCTGGGCTTCGGCATGGGCATGGAGTTTCCGATCGGGCTGGCCATGGTCTCGGAGATCGTTCCTGCCAAGAGCCGCGGCCGCTATGTCGCCATCCTCGAGGGGTTCTGGCCGCTGGGCTTCATTGCCGCGGGCATCACGGCCTACTTCCTGCTCCCGGTGATCGGATGGCGCGGCATCTTCATCGCGCTGGCGGTTCCGGCGGTGTTCGTGTTCGTCGTGCGGCGCAACATCCCGGAGTCGCCGCGCTGGCTCGAAGACGCCGGCCGGACCGACGAGGCCGACAAGGTCATGACCGGCTTCGAAGGGCATGTGCTGCGGGCCTCGGGCTTGCGCGAACTGCCGCCGGTGGAAGTGAAGCCCGGCGCCGCCGGCCAGCTGTCGATGGCGCGCAGCGCGGCCTTCAAGGAACTCTGGAAGGGCGTCTACGCGAAACGCACATTGATGCTCTGGGCGCTGTGGTTCTTCGCCCTGCTTGGCTACTACGGACTGACGACGTGGCTCGGGGCGCTGCTCCAGCAGGCCGGCTACGCGGTCACCAAGTCGGTGCTCTACACGGTCTATATCTCGCTCGCGGGCATCCCGGGTTTCATCTTCGCCGCGTGGCTGCTCGAGAAATGGGGCCGCAAGCCGACCTGCATGCTGATGCTCGTCGGCAGTGCCGCCGCGGCCTTCATGTACGGCCAGGCCGCCGCAACGCAGGCGCCGGTGGCGCAGCTGATCATGGCCGGGCTGTGCATGCAGTTCTTCATGTTCGGCATGTGGTCGGTGCTGTATGCCTACACGCCCGAGCTCTATCCGACGCGCTCGCGGGCCACCGGCGCCGGCTTTGCCTCCTCGGTGGGGCGGGTCGGCTCGCTCGTGGGCCCGTATGTCGTGGGCATCGTGCTGCCGTTCACCGGCCAGGCGGGTGTCTTCACGCTGGGTGCGGCCTGCTTCGTGATCGCGGCGCTGATCGTGATGCTCTTCGGGACCGAGACGAAAGGCCAGTCGCTCGAAGCGCTGTCGCATTGAGCTACCGGTCGGGCATGACGGTGGCGCGTGTGTAGTTCTCGATGAAGTCGATGAGGCGGTCCAGCGATTCTCCGGCACCCTGCACGTCGGCCTTGGCGATGGCCACCGCCACGTCGGCGTGCAGCTTGGCCATCTGGGGCATGTCGGGCGATTGCTTGTAGTGCAGATACCAGAACCTGCGCGAGAGGCCGTGAAGCATGCGCATTGCGCCTTCGGCGAACTCGTTGCGCGCCGCGGCCAGGCACAGCTCGTTGAAGTCGCGGTCGGCGCGGATGAAGGCCACCGAATCGTTCTTCGTCGACGAACGCCTGAACTCCTCCGCCAGTTTTTCGAACTGCTGGCGTTCCTCCTTCGAGGCCCGCTTGGCGGCACTGCGGCAGACCAGGCGCTCGATCTCGCGCCGCGTTTCAAGGAGCTTCAATTGCTTGCCCACGTCGACTTCGGCCACCAGCAGCCCGCGCTGCGGCAGCACGATCACCAGGTGCTCGCGGGCGAGCCGCTGGATGGCCTCCCGGATGGGCGTGCGGCCGATTCCGGTCATGTCTGCGAGGCCCTGCTCCGACACCGCGGAGCCCGGCGGGATGACGAGCGTAACGATGGCCTCTTCGATCCGTTCGTAGGCGAGGTCCGTCAGTCGCGTCTTCGGTTCGGCGAAGTCCATTGCCTTGGGCGCCGCACGGGGAGAGGCCTTGCGCGTGCGGCTCGTCGTTTTGGTAACCATCTTCTTGACTTTCGTAACAGGCATCCATCGTACTGCCTTTGGCGGTACGCGGAATCCGTCTGACATATCAGGTGTCCACAATGGATGTTGTCTTCGTGGGGGACGGTCCGACCACCGTGCTCGCCCTGCACGGCATACAAGGAACCCGCGACGCGTGGCTTCCCGTCGCCGAGCGGCTCTCGTCCCGCTTTCGGTTCGTGCTGCCGAATCTGCGCGGCCGTGGCGCCGCGCGGCGCTGCAGCGGTGCAGGGGAGCACGACCTGCAATCGTTCGCGTCCGATGTCCGAGCGGTGGCTGAATCGCACCTGCAAGGCGTGCCATTTGCGCTGGCCGGATGGAGCATGGGTGTTTCGGTTGCGCTCGACTACGTTGCACAGGCGCGTGGGCCGCAGCCCGCAAAGCTGGCTCTTCTTTCAGGAACGCCCAAGCTGTGCGCGGCGCGATGGTTCCGCGGCGAAGGAGAAGCGCTTCTGTGCGAGATCGCGGCGCGCGAGGCGCGGCTCGGGCTGCGCCATGCCGCGGACCACGACGCGGTCGCATGGACCTGGCAAGCGATCCGCGACTCGGACCAGCGCCCGTTGCTGGGCCGCGTCAGGCAGCCGGCGCTGCTGCTGCACGGCGTGCAGGACGAAGACTCTCCCTGGGCGCACGCCGTCGAGCTTTCGTCGGCCTTGCCCGACGCCACGCTGGTGCCGATCGAAGGCGCCGGACACAGCCTGCTGACTTCGCATACGGCGCGCGTCGCCGATGCGCTGCTTCGATTTCTCGACCCTTTGGAATACCCCCGATGAGACCTGACGACCTGATCCATTTCTGCGCGCCATCGCGCCTGATCCTCGGCTGCGGCGCCCGCGCACAGTTGCCGCGCCTGGTGCAGAAGCTCGGCTGGAAGCACGGCGTGCTGGTCACCGACCGGTACTTCTCCGGATCGACGCCCTGGGTGCGCGAGTACGTCGACGCCGCGCAGGCGCTGGGCATCGATACCGTCGTGTACGACGGCGGCGAGCCCGACCCGACCACCGACCTGTGCGATGCGGCGACCCGTTCGCTGCGGCAGGCGTGCGCCGGCATTGCTGTAGACCATGTCATCGCGCTCGGCGGAGGCAGCAACATCGACCTGGCCAAGGCACTCTGCCTGACACTGCCGGCGGGCCTGCCGGTCCGGGAGTTCGTCGGTGGCATCGGCACCATGCAGCCGCTGCCGCTGATCGCGATGCCGACCACCGCCGGCACGGGCTCCGAGGCCACGCCGGGCGCGATCCTTCTCGATCCGCACAACGCGACGAAGGTCGCGGTCATGGACAACGCGCTGCGCCCTCAGGTGGCCCTGATCGATCCCGAACTGACCTATACCTGCCCGCCGCGTGTCACGGCCGATGCGGGGATCGATGCGTTCACGCACGCGATCGAATCGTTCCTCACCATCGACTCGTGCGCCTACGACCGGGGCGGCGATCCCGATCCGGGCTACAGCGGCCGGTCGGCGCTGACGATGCTGTTCGCGCGGGAGTCGATGCGCCTTTGCATCGCCTTCCTGGAGCGCGCGTTCAACGACGGCGCCGACCGCGAGGCACGCACCGGCATGGCCCATGCCAGCGTGTATGCGGCGCTCTCCTATGGAAGCGCGGGCCTGAACGCGGTCCACGGCATCGCCTACGCGGTCGCAGGCAAGACGCACCGCAGTCACGGCACCACCAACGCCGTGATGTTGCCGTATGTGCTGGACGCGCTCGGCGACGTGCGGGGCGAAGAGCTGCTCGAGGTCGCCAGGCTCATGTCACTGGAGGCATCGACCGCGCGCGAGGCGAGCCTGGCTGTGCCGGTGGCGGTGCGCGCGCTGATCGGCCGCCTCGGCATTCCCACCGACCTTGCCGCGATCGGCATCGAGGACGGCGACCTCAGCGGCCTGGTGGACGACGCGCTGGGCGTCGCCCGGCTTGCGAAGGCGTTTCCCGTGCCCGACGCCGAGGCGCGGTACCGCGCGATCGTGCGCAATGCCTTCGCCGGCTACCTGCGGGCCGAAGGTGCGGGCGCGCGCGATTTCTGAGCCGGCCACGTGCCGGCGGGTTGACCACCTGTACTCAATTGATATACTAGTTGAACATCAGATGCCACAGGAGACTTTGCCATGATGACCGAGCGTCAACGGAAATTTCGAGAGCAATACAAGGCCGATATCAGCCCGCTGTACAACGGGCTGCTGCACATCGGCGTGATGTACGCCGTCGGCATTGCCGCCATCTGGTACTGCCTGACAAAAATCCAGGGCGCGCAATGGGAGTGGCTCATGGTCGTTCCGGTGTTCCTGGCGGGCAACTTCGTCGAGTGGTTCATGCATCGCTACGTGATGCACAAGCGCATCGACGTGTTCGCGCTGCGGGCCATCTACGAGCGCCACACCCGCCAGCACCACCAGTACTTCACCGACCTGGAGCCGACCATCGACACGACGCGCGAGTTCCGCATCGTGTTCTTTCCATGGCGCGTGCTGGCGACGCTGGGCGTGGGCGGCCTGACGCTGGGCTACCTCGCCTCGCTGGTCTTCAACCAGAACGTCGGCTACATCGTCTTCCTCACGATGGTGGCGCAGTACCTCGTCTACGAAACCTTCCACTACTGCTGCCATGTGCACGACAACTGGTTCGTGCGCAACATGCCGTTCATCAACACCATCCGCCGCCATCACACGGCCCATCACAACATGGGCATCATGATGAAATACAACATGAACCTCACGTTCCCGATCGCGGACTGGGTCATGGGCACCTCGGACCTGCGCCGGGGACTGTTGGGCCACTTGTTCAACGGCTACAGCGAACGGCACGTCAAGGAAGAGCTCCGGCCGATCATCCAGAAGTTCCGCCACGACCACACGCGTGTGACGCTGGACGGCCCGGAACTCACCGAGACCGAGGCGCAGGCAATGGCGGGGCGCCACGCCACGCACGGGGCCGCAGCACATTGAGCCGTGCCGCGCAGGGCGCCGCCCGCAGCGGCCTGGGCTACTGCGCCAGCGCGATCAGCGCGAACCGACCGTCCTGGTTCAACCGCGCCCAATACGCCGAGGCCTGCGCGTCGTAGCCGACGATCGTGCCTGCCGCGCACGATGCCGCCACGTCGCCGGGTGCCGCGCCGAGGTAGGCGCTCCGGTAGGCGGCTCTGCTCACGCAAGCCGGCGCGGCCAGCGGCACCCATTTTCCGGAGGCGTTGTCGTACCGCGCCAGCATCGTGTCGGCGGCCGACCGGCCCTCGGGCACGGCGAACTCGAGCACATAGCTGTCGCCGGCCTTGTCGTCGGAGAGGGTCCAGCCGCCCTTGGCGTGCGCGGGCAGCACCACCGGGGCCTTGCCCGCTTCGGTGCCGTCGCCCAGGCTGCCGGCAAGGCCGGTGTCCGCCTGGATGTCCTTCGTGCGGCCGTAGGCGTCGATGTAGGTGCCGTCCTGGCCGGCGATCCCGCTGACGACCAGCTGGTCGGACAGGGTGTCGGCAGCGGCCGGCTTCCAGTTCAGCGCCACCAGCTTCTTCAGGTCGATGGTGGTGCCGCGCACCTCGACCTCTTCGTCGGGCGTGCCCTCGTTGACGACGCGCGCTCGCTGGCTGTTGTTCAGGTTGGGGCTGAAGCTCGCGTCGCGCACGAACATGTAGCGGTACATCATCGACTCCATCTCGCGGTTGCTGGCGGCGAACGAGTAGCCGGGCGTGGCGCTCATGCTGCGCGTGCGCGTGTCGTGCCGGTTGAAGGTGTCGTTGCGCCCGTCGAGCAGGCGGGCGCGGCTGCCGCCGGCCGAGACGCAGGTGCTGGTGCGGTACGACGGGTCGTAGACGCTGTTGCGCTGCACGTGCGCCGGCACGCTCGAGGGGTACACCACCTTCTCGCAGCGGTCCTTGGTGCGCACGAAGCGGTCCATCATCTGCCACTCGGGCGCGGCCAGCTGCTGGGGCGCGTCGGTGTTGCTGAACACCGAGTGCGTCACGAAGTACGAGCGGTAGTCCATCGCGGGGCCGGTGATCTCGAAGATCGAGGCGTTGGCGTCGATGCTGCCCGTCGCCTCGTTGCGCACCTTCAGCATCAGCATGCTCTGGATCCGCTCGTGCTCGCCGAAGCGGCTTTCGTAGCCCTTGTAGGCCGCGTTGCCCGACACGATCTGCGTGAAGGCCAGGTCGTTGTCGTCGCGCACCACGCTGCGCGAATAGTGGTGCTCGTGGCCCGAGACGTAGATCACGTCGTGCGCGGCGAAGAGCTGGCGATACTTGTCGTAGACGTCGCGGAACTTCACGTCGTTGACGATCGAGATGCTGCCGTCGACGATGTTCTCGCGCACCAGCCCGTAGCGGTTGCCGGCGAAAGAGTTGTGGGTCTGCAGGATGATGTGATCGACCTTCGGGCCGTGCCTGGCCACCATGGCTTCCACGAATTCGTAGGACCGCTCGAGCCACCCGTACGAGATGTTGATCAGCAGCACGTTGTCGCGCACGACCACGTAGTTCTTGTTGCGCGATCCGGGCATGTGCTCGGCGTCGGCGGGAATGAACGATTCCACGGTGTCGTACCAGTCCTGGTCGATGCCCTTGGGATCGTGGTTGCCCATGATCGGCAGGATCGTCATCTTGCTGCGGTACTTCTCAGCCATGTCGCGCCAGAGCTTGTATTCGCTCGCCGTGCCGTTCTCGACCAGGTCGCCCACGGCCAGCACGACATTGACGCCGGACTGCTCGTACAGGTCGAGGATGGCCTTCATCGGCTGCAGCGCGACACCGGAGTCGCTGCCCTGCGTGTCGGGGAGGATGCCGATGCGCATTGTGGTGGTGGCCGGCGTGGCAGGTGGCGCGGGCGTGTCGGGGCCGGCGGGCGGCGCCGTGGGTGCGGTGCCGGGCGGCACGATCGGAAATGCGGTCCCGCCACCGCCTCCACCGCCGCAGGCGCCCAGGGCCAACAACGCCACCAGCGACAACGCGCCCACACCCGTCTTCGATCCACGCATACCGTTGCTCCAAGTGAAAGAGCGTGACGCTATCGGGGCCGTGTGTCAGACAAATGAAACAGAAGGTACTAACCCTCTTGTGTCCGCGCGGCAGTCGGTCCATGGTCGCTGCCGAGCCTCGCTCGAGCACTGCGCCCGGGAAAATACCGTGCGCAATGAGCGGGTTTGTTGACACTATTGGTTATCGCGCATAACAAAGGAGCTCCGATGTCCCGCCACCCTTCCCGCCACCTTCGCGGCATCGCCGCCGCCGTCGTGGTGACCTTCGCAGCGTCAGGCGCGAGCGCCCAGGACAAGCCGGTCGAACTCAGGTTCGCGCACTGGCTGCCGCCCTCGCACTCGCTCGCGAAGACCGGCTTCGAGCCGTGGGCCAAGTCGGTGGAGGCGGCTTCCAAGGGCAGCATCAAGGTGGCGATGTTCCCGGCCCAGCAGCTGGGCAAGGCGGCCGACCATTACGACATGGCGCGCGACGGCATCGCCGACGTGACCTGGGCCAACCCGGGCTACCAGGCCGGTCGCTTCCCGGTCTTCGCCGCGGGCGAACTGCCGTTCCTCGTGGGCAAGCCGGGCCCGGGTTCGGCCGCGCTCGACGCCTGGTACCGCAAGTACGCGGCCACCGAGATGAAGGACGTGAAGTTCTGCTTTGCGCACCTGCACGTCGGCACCATGCATGCCAAGAAGCCGATCACCGAGCCGGGCCAGCTCAAGGGCATGAAGATCCGCTCGTCGAACGGCACCAACGCCACTTTCATGTCGGCGCTGGGCGCCACCAACGTGCAGGTGTCGGCACCCGAGGCGCGCGACGCGCTCGAAAAAGGCGTGGCCGACGCGCTGGCCTTCCCGTGGGATTCGGTCATCAGCTTCGGCATCGACAAGGCCGTGAAGTACCACTCCGACATGCGGCTGTACGCGTCCGACTTCGCCTGGGTCATGAACAAGGGCTGGTACGACAGGCTCTCGGCCACCCAGAAGAAAGTGATCGACGACCACTGCAGCAACGAATGGGCCGCCAAGGTCGGCGCCGCCTGGGGCGACTTCGAGGATTCGGGCCGCGCCAAGCTCGAGAAGACCGCCGGCCATACGATCGTCGCGGTCACGCCCGCGCAGCTCGACATGTGGCGCAAGGCCGCCGAGCCGGTGTACACGCAGTGGCAGGCCGCGGTCGACAAGTCGGGCGTGAACGGCAAGCAGGCGCTGGAAGAACTGCGCAAGGAAATCGCCGCCCGCAACGCCAACTGACGCAATGAAGCGCATCCTGTCGGCCACCGAAACGGTGGCCGCTTTCTTCCTGCTCGCCATCGCATTGCTCACGGCCGGCAACGTGCTGCTGCGCGACCTGTTCTCGGTCCAGATCCCCGACTGGTACGACGGCTCGCGCATGCTGCTGGGCATTGCGCTGTTCTGGGGGGTGGCGCTGGCCACCTTCTATGGCAGCCACATCTGCGTCGACCTGCTCTGGGAGCACCTGAAGGTGCCCGCGCGGCGCTGGCTCGACATCGCCGCCACGCTCCTGGTGCTCGCGTTCCTCGTGCCGCTGGCCTGGATGGCGTGGGTCAAAGTCGCGGGCACCGGCACGCAGGGCACGATGGACCTGCGCATGCCGCTGTGGCCTTTCTATGCGCTCGCTTCACTGGGCGCCACGTTCGCGGCGCTGCTGGGCATCGTGCGCATCGTCTATCTCTGGCGCGGGCGCGAGGCCGAACTGGAACCGGCGCCCCTCGACACCGATGAAGACCTGAAAAAGGCCGCCGACCGTGGACCGTGATCTCGTCGCCCTGCTGGGCTTCGTCGGCATGTTCGTGCTGATGGCGGTGCGCGTGCCGATCGGCATCGCAATGGGCATCGCGGGCGTGTGCGGCTTCGCGGCGCTCACGAGCTGGAACGCGGGCCTGAACCTGCTGGCCAACGTACCGCTGTCGGTGGTGACCGACTACAACCTCAGCGTGATCCCGATGTTCATCCTGATGGGCGCCTTCGCCTCGCGCTCGGGCATGAGCCGCGAGCTGTTCTCGGCCGGCCGCGCATGGCTCGGCCACCTGCGCGGCGGCGTGGCCATGGCCTCGGTCGCAGCGTGTGCGGGCTTCGCGGCCATCAACGGATCGTCGGTGGCCACGGCGGCCACGATGTCGCAGGTGGCGCTGCCCGAGATGCGCCGCGCGGGCTACCACCCGGGGCTGGCGGCCGGGCTCATCGCGGCCGGCGGCACGCTGGGCATCATGATCCCGCCGTCGGTGATCTTCGTGCTCTACGGCATCATGACCGAGACCGACATCAAGAAGCTGTTCGCGGCCGGCATCCTGCCGGGGCTGATGGCGGTGGCCTTCTACTTCGTCGTGGTGCAGGTCATCGCGCGCATGCGGCCAGACGCCATGCCGCGCGGCGAGCCGCACAGCTGGAGCGAGCGCTTCGCATCGCTGCGCAGCCTCTGGGCCGTGGTGCTGCTGTTCCTGTTCGTGCTGGGCGGCATCTACGGCGGCCTGTTCACCGTGGAAGAGGGCGCGGGCGTGGGCGCGGTCGGCACGCTCGTGATCGGCGTGCTGCGCCGCCGGCTCGGCCCGCACGAGATCAAGGCGGCGCTGATCGACACGCTGCGCGTCTCGTCGGCCATCCTCACGATCGTGATCGGCGCGTTCCTGTTCGGCTACTTCCTCACCATCACGCAGTTCACGCAGAAGGCGGTGGAATTTTTGGTGCACCTGCCCGTGGGCGCCTACGGCGTGCTGGCGCTGGTGATGGTGGGCTATCTGATCCTCGGCGCCGTGATGGACGAACTGGCGATGATCCTGCTGACCGTGCCGATCGTCTTCCCGGCCATGATGCAGCTCGGCTTCGACCCGGTGTGGTTCGGCGTCATCGTGGTGATGGCGGTCACCTTCGGCATGATCTGTCCGCCGGTGGGGATCAACGTGTTCGTGATCAACTCGATTGCGCGCGACATCACGCTGGGGCGCATCTACGGCGGCACGATGCCCTTCATCGCGGTGGACATCGTGCGGCTCGTGATCCTCTGCGCCTTTCCCGCCATCTCGCTCTGGTTGCCGGGCTTGCTCCAATAGGGCGCTACCGCGGCCCGTGCACCTTTTGTGTCCCCGTTTCGCCGGCCGCCGGCGCGGGGTACTCGCCCGGGTCGAGCACCCGTATCGTGTGCGCGTCGGGGTCGATCTCCACCATGGCGCCATTCACGATGCGCTCGGTGATGTCGACGTCGAAGCCCGCGAGCATGGTGACGTCGCCGAGCGCTGCGCCCTGCGCGAGGATGGTGTTGACCGTGTTGAACACGATGGCGCGCGGCACCATGTTGCGCGAGCGCATCTCGTGCAGCATCCATGCCGTGGCCACGCCGCCCTTGGCGGTGTCGAGCACCAGGATCTTGTCGACGTACGACTGGCCCACCAGCTTGTGCGCGGGCCGCGAGAACACGCCCTGCAGCCGGTTGAGGTCGTAGCGCGCCGAGAAGCCGT
This sequence comes from uncultured Variovorax sp., assembly GCA_946478645.1. Next base: position 7,470 of record CAMLCW010000047.1, on the reverse strand, counting down.
CGTTGGCGACCAGCGCTTCCCCGACCACGCGGCGTCCCATGGCGTGGCGCGACTTGTAGGTGTTGGCAGTCATTGCAGCTCCCCGGTTTCGGCGGCCTGGACGCAGGCCTGCATGGAGGCGAGCATCGGCACGTAGCCGTAGCCGCCCAGGATGTTGACGAGCTTGGCGCTGTTCGTCGCGAGCCGCTTCCAGCCCTTCGCCTCGCTCATTTCCCGCGCGTACGACTGGTAGAAGCACATGCCCGCCAGCACCGTGCCGCCCGCATCCTCGATGCGCTTCGTGTAGCCGAAGCGATCGCAATCGGGCTTGACCTGCGGGCTCGTCACGGCGAGCAGCGGCCGCTTGAAGTTCTTGCCGCTGCAGAGCGCGGCCAGGTCGCGCAGTTCGAAGATGCTCAGCTGCGGGGCCGAGAAGACCACCACGTCGATCGACGGATCGACGCGATAGCTGCGCTTGAGGGCGATCACGTCGGCTTCGCCGATGCGGTGCGCCACGGTGAGCTTGTCGGCGCCCACGTCCGCCAGCGTCTGCGCTTCGGGCGTGATGCCCAGCAGGTGGAACAGCGCCGTCGAGCCGAAGCTCGCCATCGCCGCGCCGAAGTGCTTCAGCTGGTCCGAGGTGGGCGCGGCCTCCAGGCCCTCCAGCAGCGGCACCTGCCAGTAGTTGTTGGACAGCCGTCCGACGATGCCGCCGAGTGCGCCCCAGTCGTCCAGCGTGCGTGGCGTCCAGTCGGTGCGGATGCGCAGCGTGGCCTGGCGGTGGCGATCGAGGTGGTAGCCATAGCGCGGCGTGCGGCCGGTGAGGCCTGCCGAAAGCGCCGACGGGCCGCCTTCGAAGTTCGACCGCGCACCGCCCACCGAGTTGGAGTAGATCACCACGCCCGTGTCGCCGAAGGCCACATGCTCCCCGCGCGTCGCAGCGAGCACGGTCTGGTAGTTGATGCAGGTGTCGGTCATGCTGACGCCCAGGCGCACGAAGGCGTCGATCGCGCGCTGCTCGAGTTCGAGCATCCAGTCGGCCTGGCCGAGCATCGAGGCTTTCGAGAAATCGGTGCCGCGGGGGTCGGTGATCGTCGGAATCCGCACGCCGCCTTCCTCGGCATCGGCCAGCTTCTCGAGCCACATCACGCCGGCCTGGCCGAGGCTCTCGGTGTCGGCCATGATGTGGGCCTGCGTGACGGGCACGAAGTCTTCCGCCCCGAAGAAGCGGCCGACCTTGACCTGGTGTTCCATCGCGGTCTTGGCAACGCTGCCGGCTTCGCCGGCGAGCATGGCCTTCTCTTCATCGTCGAGTTTCATGTGTTCATTCCATGGTGACGCCCGAGGTGCGCACGGCCGCGCCCCACTTGGCAATTTCTTCCTGCTGCAGTTGTGCCAGCGGCACGTCGAGCGGCTGGACGCCGAGGTTGCCCAGGCCGCGTTCGAACTCGGGACCTTTGACCACGCGCTGCACGTCGTCGACCAGGCGCCGCGTGACATCCGGCGGCATCCGCGCGGGGCCGAAGAGTGCCCACCAGGCGATCATCTCGAAGCCCGGAATCGCCGCTTCGGCCACGGTGGGCGCGGTGGGCAGCGCCTTGGCACGCTGTCGGCTCGTGACGCCCAGCACGTTGAGCTTTCCGGACTGCACATGCGGCAGCACCGATTGCAGCGGATCGAACATCACCTGGATCTGGCCGCCGAGCAGATCGACCACGGCCGGCGCGCTGCCCTTGTACGGCACGTGGCGCAGCTTGATGCCGGCGGCCGCGCAGAACATGGCCCCCGCAAGATGGCCCGGCGTGCCGTTGCCTGCAGAGCCGTAGGTCAGGGTGTCGGGCTGCGCCTTGGCCTTGGCGACGAGTTCGGCCAGCGCGGTGATGCCGGTCGAGGGGTTGGCCACCACGGCCACCGGTGCGCTGGCGACCGTGGCCAGCGGCGTGAAGTCGGCCACCGGGTCGTAGCCGAGCTTCTTGTAGAGCGCCTGGTTGATCGCGCTGGTGCCCACGGTGCCCAGCAGCACGGTGTAGCCGTCGGCCGCGGCGGTGGCCACCGTGGTGGCGCCGATCGCGCCGCCGGCACCGCCGCGGTTCTCGACGAAGACCTGCTGGTGCATCGCATCGCCCAGCAGCTTGGCGAGCGGGCGCGCCACGATGTCGGTGGGCCCGCCGGCCGGGAAGGGCACCACCATGCGGATGGGCTTCGACGGATAGCCGGCCGCCGCGATGGCGCCCAGCGGTGCCAGGGCGGACAAGGCGCCGAGCGCGGCCGGCAGCAGCAACAGCGTTCGGCGCGGGATCTCTTCGTTCATCGGGTTGTCTCCTTTGTGGCTTGGATTTCCGTCGCTTCCCGGCCCGGTGCCTCCTAAGTGAGCGGCACCGGTTGGATCGCCGAGGCCAGCTTCATCGGCCCCGGCACGCTCATCCGAAACGTGTAGCGCTCCGGGACGATGTAGATGCGCATGTGCTCGCAGGCGAGCCCCGCCACGGTGTAGGAGGTGCGCTGCATCAGCAGCGCATGGCTGCGTGCGGGAAGGCCCAGTTCGGCCGAGATCCGGTTCTTCGGCTTCGCGCACTGGATCGCGATGTCCGCCCGGCCGATGCGCATGCCGAGAAACTGCTGAAGGATGTCGTAGACCGACAGCAGCTCGGCACGCGCCCGGCCCAGCGCCTGCGCCTCGGCCGGAAGAAAGGCCTCGACGATCGCGAAGGCCTCGCCGTCGACGCAATAGCGGCGGCGCAAGCGCACGGGCAGGTTCAGGCCCGCGGGCACCTGCCCGTCGGTGCGTCCTGCCGACGCAGAGAACTCCAGCAGTTCGGTTTCGGGCTCGATGCCCTGCAGGCGCAAGGCTTCCTGGAAGCCCTGGAGACTCGACAGGTCCTGCTGGAACGAAGGCCGGGTCACGAAGGTGCCCTTGCCGCGCTTGGACACCACCTGGCCGTTGCGCGCGAGCAGCTGGATGGCCTGGCGCACCGTGACGCGGCTGATGCCGTAGTCGCTCATCAACGTGGCCTCGGGCGGCAGTTGCTGCCCCGGCGCGTACACGCCGCCCGAGATCGCTTCCGCAAGCCGGTTGGCGAGCTGCACATAAAGCGGATCCTCGCTGGCAGGGGTGAGCGGCGCACCGGGCGGCATGCGTGAAGGGGGAAGCGGCTTGGGCATACTTGTATTGTGTTGTCTTAGGATGTATTGGTCAAGCCTGGGTTGAACCGGGGCTTCCTGCCGCGTCGGCCGATCGCATGAAGTGAGGGGCCTTCGAGCCTCTGTTCACCCAATGGTGCGGTGGGGTGCGCCGGGAGAATCCGCCATCTTTCCCTTCCGGCGATTCCATGCGACACCTCAAGATCGGCACCCGTCTCGGGGTGGGCTTCACCTTGCTGCTGCTCCTGCTGCTGGCCGTGGGTGCCATCGGCCTGCAGCAGATGGCCCGGCTTTCGGACCAGATCCGGGTCGTCAACGAGGTGGCGGGCGGCAAGCTCTACGCGCTCAACCGGGTGCGCTTCGCGATCGGCACGCGCGCCATCGCCGCGCGCAACCTCGCGCTGGTGGCCGATGCGCCGCTGCAGAAGAAGGACCTCGAACTCGTGCGCACCTCGCAGGCCGAGATCGACCAGGGCATGGCATCGCTGGCCACCTTGTTGAAGCAGGCCGGCGCGGGCGCCGAGGAGGAGCAGCGCCTGCTCGATCAGCTGCAGGCCCTCGAGGCGCGCTACCTGGTGATCGCGGGCAAGGTGGTGTCGCTCGCGACCGGCGGCCGCACCGACGAGGCCGTGCGCGCGCTCACGCAGGAATGCATGCCGCTGCTGGCCCAGGTGATCGCCCATGTCGGCGCGTTCGAGCAGGCACTCAAGCAAGGCGCCGACCGCACCGCGGCCGACGCGGCCGAGGCCTACCGCGCCGCACGCGGATGGATGCTGCTGCTTTGCGGCTTCTCGCTCGCGCTGGGCATCGCCGCCGCCCTCTGGCTCACCCGTTCGATCACGCGTCCGCTCAACGACGCGGTGCGGGTGGCGCAGGCGGTCGCCGGCGGCAACCTCGCCACCGTCGTGCAGCCGTCCGGCCGCGACGAGACCGGCCTGCTGATGCAGGCGCTGCACGAGATGAACACCAGCCTCGCGCGCCTTGTCGGCGAGGTGCACCGCGGCACCGCGGGCATCGGCGAAGCCTCGGCTCAGATCTCTGCCGGCAACCGCGACCTCTCTTCCCGCACCGAGGAACAGGCCAGCTCGCTCGAGCAGACGGCGGCATCCATGGAAGAGCTCACGAGCACCGTCAAGCAGAACGCCGACAACGCGCGCCAGGCCAACCAGCTGGCCGTGTCGGCCTCGGAGGTGGCGGTGCGCGGCGGCGGCGTGGTGAGCAAGGTGGTCGACACCATGGACTCGATCAACAGCTCGTCGCGCAAGATCGTCGACATCATCGGCGTGATCGACGGCATCGCGTTCCAGACCAACATCCTTGCTTTGAACGCGGCGGTGGAAGCGGCACGCGCCGGCGAGCAGGGCCGCGGCTTCGCGGTGGTGGCCTCCGAAGTGCGCAGCCTTGCCCAGCGCTCTGCCGCGGCGGCCAAGGAGATCAAGGGCCTGATCGACGATTCGGTGAGCAAGGTCGAGGCCGGCAGCCAGCAGGTGGCCGAAGCGGGCCGCACGATGGAAGAGGTCGTCACCAGCGTGCAGCGCGTGACCGACATCATGGGCGAGATCAGCGTCGCGAGCCAGGAGCAGACCGACGGCATCGAGCAGGTGAACCAGGCGATCGCGCAGATCGACCAAGTCACGCAGCAGAACGCCGCGCTGGTGCAGCAGGCGGGTGCGGCGGCCGGTTCGCTGCAGGCGCAGGCCGGCACCCTCTCGCAGGCGGTCAGCGCGTTCAGGCTCTGAGCCCGGCGTCAGCCTCGCTTCACAGCCCGCCCGTCGCGCGGATCACCGTCGCGGTCACGTACGACGCGGCCGGCGTCATGGCCCAGACGATCGCCTCGGCGATCTCCTCGGGCTCGGCGAGGCGGCCGAGCGGGATCTTCGGTGCGATGCGCGCGGGCCGGCCGGGCTCGCCGGCCTTGGCATGGATCTCGGTCAGCGTCGAGCCCGGCGCGACGGCGCACACGCGGATGCCGCGCGCCGCCACTTCGCGGCCGAGGCCGATGCTGAAGCTCTCGACCGCGGCCTTGCTCGCGGCGTAGTGCACGTACTCGCCGGGGCTGCCGGTGGTGGAGGCCACCGACGACACGTTCACGATGACCTCGAGCGCCCCATGCCGCGCGTGGCGCACGAGCGCCTCGCGTGCGCACAGAAAAGTGCCGAGCACGTTGATCTCGAGGATGCGCCGCAGGTTGTCGGTGGCCACGTCCTCGAAGCGGCCGATCGGCCCGGTGATGCCGGCGTTGTTGACCAGCGCCGCCACGGGGCCGAGTTCGGCCTCTGTGCGGTCGAACAGCGAGCGCACGTCCGATTCGCTGGCCACGTCGCCACGCACGGCCGCGGCGCTGCCGCCCGCGTCGCGAATGCGCGCGACCACCGACTCGGCCGCCGCCGTGTCCGTGGCGTAGTTCACTGCCACCGCGTAGCCGGCCCGGGCCGCCGCGAGCGTGGCCGCGGCACCGATGCCGCGGCTTGCGCCCGTGATGAGCACGACCTTCCGGTTCTCGCTCTTGTTCGTCATTCACCACCTCCTCGTTGGGGATGCTTAGTGTGGCGCGGATGCGCCGCAGGCGCTTTTTAGCATCCGTGCGCGCGGCACGAGGAGGGGAGATACACCGGAAAGGCAGTGCGGTCAGGCAGCCATTCGGCGGCATGCGGCCGCGCAGTCGCGGCAAGCCTTGGCGCAGGCCTGGCAGTGATCGTGCTTGTGTTTCGCGCATTCTTCCGCGCAGGCATCGCAGAGGCTTGCGCACAGCGTGCAGATGGCCTTGGCATGTTCGCTGCCGCGCGCCATGGCGGCGGCGGCGAAGTGGCAGGCGGCGGCGCAGTCGATGTCGAGCGCGATGCAGCGCGCCATCATCTTCACGTCGTCTTCCTTCAGGCAGGCGGTGGCGCAGTGGTTGCACGCGATGGCGCAACCGTTGCACGCCTCGATGCAGGCGGCATGGGTGCCTTCATGCTGCATGGCGTTCTCCTTCTTCAAATCCGACATGCTCGCGCGCCGCCGGCGCACGCGTGTAGGAGCGCGTCGTATCGGTCCGTGCGAACGGGCTTGGCATTGCACGCGCAGCGCATGCGCTCATCCATGGCGCGCTATGGGCGCTGTCCGACGAACCCCGTCGGCCTGTGCTTGCGCGGCCCCTGCACGCGCCGCCGATGCTCGGCACCTTCTTCGAAAATTTTTCGGCTGCAACACACGAGCAAGGAGCAAGCGATGCTGGCAATGAACTACCGCGGTCCGTACCGGATCCGCACCGTGCACAAGCAGGAGCCCGAGATCGAGCATCCCGGCGATGCGATCGTGCGGGTCACGCGCTCGTGCATCTGCGGATCGGACCTGCACCTCTACCACGGCCTGGTGCCCGACACGCGCATCGGATCGACCTTCGGGCACGAGTTCACGGGCGTGGTGGAGGCGGTCGGGCCGGCGGTGCAGCACCTGAAACCCGGCGACCACGTGCTCGTGCCCTTCAACATCTTCTGCGGCAGCTGCTACTTCTGCCAGAAGGAGCTCTACAGCAACTGCCATGCGACCAACCCCGAGGCCACCGCCGTGGGCGGCATCTTCGGCTATTCGCACACGGCAGGCGGCTACGACGGCGGCCAGGCCGAATACGTGCGCGTGCCGATGGCCGACGTGGGCCCGACCATCATCCCTTCCGACATGCACGTCGACGATGCCGTGCTGCTGACCGACGCGCTCCCCACGGGCTACCAGGCCGCGGAGATGGGCGGCATCGACGAAGGCGACACGGTGGTGATCTTCGGCGCCGGGCCCATCGGCATCTTCGCGGCCAAGTCGGCGTGGCTGATGGGTGCGGGGCGCGTGATCGTGGTCGACCATCTCGAATACCGGCTCGACTTCGTGCGCGACTACGCGCAATGCGAAACCATCGACTTCAAGCAGGTCGGCGACATGGCGATCCACATCAAGAAGATGACCGACGGCCTGGGTGCCGACGTGTGCATCGACTGCGTGGGCTGCGAGGCCGCGGGCAACTTCGCGCAGACGCTGCTCGGCGTCAAGCTCAAGCTGCAGGGCGGCGCGGCCACGGTGCTGCACTGGTGCATCAACTCCGTGCGCAAGGGCGGCACCGTGTCGATCGTGGGCGTCTACGGCCCGACCTTCAATGCGGTGCCGATCGGCAATGCCATCAACAAGGGCCTCACGCTGCGCATGAACCAGGCCAGCGTCAAGCGGCACCTGCCGCGCCTCATCGAGCACATCCAGGCCGGGCGCATCGAGCCGCGCCGCGTGATCTCGCACCACATCGACCTCGAGGACGTGGCCGACGCCTATCACCTGTTCTCGAGCAAGCTCGACAACTGCATCAAGACCGTGCTGGTGCCGCCC
>CAMLCW010000046.1 GCA_946478645.1 uncultured Variovorax sp. | reverse complement strand
TCTGGTGCACCGCCGACATCGGCTGGATCACCGGCCACACCTACGTGGCCTACGGCCCGCTCGCCGCGGGTGCGACGCAGGTGGTGTTCGAGGGCATTCCCACGTTCCCGCATGCGGGCCGGTTCTGGCAGATGATCGAGAAGCACAAGGTGTCGGTCTTCTACACCGCGCCCACCGCGATCCGCTCGCTCATCAAGGCCGCCGAAAGCGACGAGAAGGTGCATCCGAAGAACTGGGATCTGTCGAGCCTGCGCATGCTCGGTTCGGTCGGCGAGCCGATCAACCCCGAAGCCTGGATGTGGTACCACCGGAACATCGGCCGCGAGCGCTGCCCGATCGTCGATACCTTCTGGCAGACCGAAACCGGTGGCCACGTGATCACGCCGCTGCCCGGCGCCACGCCGCTCGTGCCGGGCTCGTGCACCTTGCCGCTGCCCGGCATCATGGCCGCCATCGTCGACGAGACCGGCAAGGACCTGCCGAACGGCGCAGGCGGCATGCTCGTCATCAAGCGGCCCTGGCCGTCGATGATCCGCACCATCTGGAACGATCCCGAGCGCTTCAAGAAGAGCTATTTCCCCGAGGAGATGGGCGGCACGATCTATCTCGCGGGCGACGGCGCGGTGCGCAGCGCCGACCGCGGCTATTTCCGCATCACCGGGCGCATCGACGACGTGCTCAACGTCTCGGGCCACCGCCTGGGCACGATGGAGATCGAGTCGGCGCTGGTGTCGAAGACCGACCTCGTGGCCGAAGCCGCGGTGGTCGGCCGGCCCGACGACGTGACGGGCGAAGCGGTCTGCGCTTTCGTCGTGCTCAAGCGGCCGCGCCCGACCGGCGACGAGGCCAAGCAGATCGCCAACGAGCTGCGCAACTGGGTGGCCAAGGAGATCGGGCCGATCGCCAAGCCGAAGGACATCCGCTTCGGCGAGAACCTGCCGAAGACCCGCAGCGGCAAGATCATGCGGCGCCTGCTGCGCAGCATCGCCAAGGGCGAGGCCATCACGCAGGACACGTCCACGCTCGAAAATCCGGCGATTCTGGAACAGTTGTCACAGATCAACTGATTTTCTGCATGTAGGACACAGGCTTTAGTGGGGAGCGGGGCCGATTGCGGCCCCTGGCCTGAGGTACAACCGGCGGGTCGTCCCGCGCCGCCCCTGGCGCCGGACGGGTTCCAACGTGTTCGATCCATACCAAGGAGGCGCCAAATGGGCGTTAGATCTGCTTTCCTCTTCGTCATCCTGCTGTTGATCGCGGCACTGGCCGCGCTCAACTGGTACACCTTGGCGGCACCCGTTGAGATGTCGCTCGGCTTCATGACGGTGTCCGCGCCGCTCGGTCTCATCATGCTGGGGCTCACGGCCGCGCTGGGCGTGTTCTGCCTCGTCTACGTGCTGTACCTGCACAGCTCCGTGCTGATGGACGCCAAGCGCCACAACCGCGAAATGCAGGTGCAGCGCGACCTGGCCGACAAGGCCGAGGCCTCGCGCTTCACCGAGCTGCGCAATTTCCTTGCGGCGCAGGAAAACAAGCACATGGCGCAGAACGCCGAGAACCACGCCGCGCTGCTCGCGCGCCTCGGTCAGGTCGAGACCGTGGTCCGCCAGCGCTCGGAGCAAGCCGAGAACGCCGTGGCTGCCCACATCGGCCAGCTCGAAGACCGCATCGAGCGGCGCCCGCTCCCGACGGACATCAATCCGCGGGCCTGAGCGCGCTGCGCCCGCCCTGCGACGCGCCGGCGGCGCTTCGGGGCGGTGTCACTTCGTTGCGAGCACCCAGGCGGCCAGCTTCTTGGCGTCGGCTTCGCTGACCTGATTGTTGGCCGGCATCGGCACCGGGCCCCAGACGCCAGAGCCCCCCTTGATGATCTTCGCGGCCAGCATGTCGGCCGCGCCGGCATTGCCCTTGTACTTGGCCGCCACATCCTTGAACGAGGGGCCGAGCACCTTTCGCTCGACCGCATGGCAGCTCATGCAGTTCTTGGACGTGGCCAGCGCCAGGTCTGCGAAGGCCGGCGCAGCCAGGCCAAGGCCCAGGAGCGCGAAGGACAGGAGTCTTTTCATGGGGTATTTGTTAATGGCTGGGGTACATTCGATGCAACGCGATTGTAGGTAGCGCCGTGCACCGGCGGCCGGAGCGTTGCCGACAAACCGGAGGGGTCGCAATGTTGTTTTTGCTGCTGGGGCTCGCAGGCGTGGCCTTCAAGTATTTTGAGATCGGCATGGTGGCCGAGTGGAGCTGGTGGATCGTGCTGTCGCCCTTCGCCATGGCCACCGCGTGGTGGGCCTGGGCCGACTGGTCGGGCTACACGAAGCGCAAGGTCGTCGAGCGCGAAGAAAAGCGCAAGCAGGCGCGCATCGACCGGCAGCGCAGCAACATGGGGCTGCCGGGCAGCAAGACCGGGCAGCGGCCGCGCCGCTGAGGCGCATGCTGTCGGCCCGGGCATCCTGGGTCGGATATTGTGTGCAGTTGTACTACCTTTGGCCGAATAAATCGCCTTCAGCCGCGGCCGATCGAAGCAAGCGCGGCGGGCGCCGCAAGAATCGCCTCTCAGTCAGGGAGGTTCTTCATGTCTCATATCCCAGGTCGGGCAACACCGACGGGAGTCTTGCGTGCCGCCATCGGCATTCCCGTCGTGCTCGCTACGATGGCCGCCCATGCGGTTCGGCGCCCATCCGGGAAGCGCGGGCGCTCGGACCATGACGTCGGTCCAGCTACACAGGGCGTTGATCCATCTTCCGGCAAGCCGGCTGATCTCGACATCAACCCGACGCCGCTTACCCTCGAGACCTTCTTTCACTCGCCCCGATACCTGCAGCCCGATGCGGCCAGGGAAGCGTTAGAGCAGCGTGGCGCACGTGTCGAGCGGCAGCCCTTTGCAGCAAGCGAGGCAATGATCGTCGCCGCGGAGGCCCGGCTCGGGTTCCGGCTGCCAGAGACGCTCCGCAGGCTCTACCGCAGGATGAACGGCGGCTACATCGGCCGGGTGCATGTTGCACTCAAGGCCGGTCCCCGGCTTGGCCACGCTGATTGGCGCGGAGCGTTTGCGGTCGACTTCGCTACTCTTGCGGGCGTGCATGAGCTGCGAACCATCGCGCAGCGATGCAAGGAACTCAGGCACGCGCCGGAAGAAACACCGCCCGGCGCCGACAAGCTTGTGATCCTGCAGGTTCGTCACGGCGACATGACCTTGCTCGACTATTCACGCGGTGCGGAGCCCCGCGTCCTGATCGTCGACTACGACAAGCCCCGAGGTCTCGATCCGATCGATGTCGCGTTCGAGGATTTCGACGCGTTCTTTGCCGCCCTGCGGCGCCAGCGCGAGCCTGCATCGGTGCTCGCCTCGGCAGTGGCGGACTTCGGCCCGCCGCTCGGCGATGTACCGCAATCGCTGCGTGCCCGGTTCTTCTGGGGCCGGGGAAGGGTGCATTGCTTTCTCGAGAACGCGCTGCGGCACCAGCCTGGTTTCGAACCTGCACGCGAAGCCAGTGAAGCCCTGATGGCCCAGACCGAGAAACGGCTCGAGGTGCAACTGCCGCCGGCGCTACGGGCACTCTGGCGAATCAAGAATGGCGGCGGCGTGGCGTGCCGGTTCGTGGACACGGCGGCGGCCCGCGGTGGGTCGTCCCACCTCGAGGTCATGCGTTTCCCCGTGCCGCTCGAGTATGTGGTCTCGCTGGTCGAGCTTTCCGATCGCATCGTTTTTCCGCCGAACGAGGTGCCCTGGAAGGCGCAATTCCCTGAGCCCGAGCGCCTCATCGTGCTCGAAGCCAGCCACACGCGGCTGCTGATGCTCGACTATCGCGGTTGCACGGACAACGAGCCCGCAGTGCGCGTCGTCGACGGTCTCCACAGCGGTGCACCGCAGGAGCTCCTGCATGCAGAAAGGTTCAGCGACCTTGTTGCCCGGCTGCGGCCGCGGTTGCGCGGCCTGGAAGAGGTGGCGCAACCCTTCGCGGCGACCGAGGCCGTCGCCGCGCAGCCCGCCCCTTAGAACTTGTCGAGCACCGCGCCCGAGCTCGCACTCGACGCATTGAACGCGAACTTGGCTTGCACGCCGCGCGTGTAGCGCGGTGCCGGCGGTTGCCAGCCTTCGCGGCGCTTGGCGAGTTCGGCCTCGGGCACATTGAGTTCGAGCTTGAGCTCGTGCGCGTCGATGGTGATGGAGTCGCCCTCGTTAACGAAGGCGATCGTGCCGCCCGCCGCCGCTTCGGGCGCCACGTGGCCGACGACCATGCCCCAGGTGCCGCCCGAGAAGCGGCCGTCGGTGATCAGGCCCACGCTTTCGCCGAGGCCGGCACCGATCAGCGCGCCGGTGGGCGCGAGCATCTCGGGCATGCCGGGGCCGCCCTTCGGGCCGAGGTAGCGCAGCACCATGACGTCGCCGGCCTTGATCTTGCCGTCGAGGATCGCCTTGAGCGCCGACTGCTCGTCGTCGAAGACGCGCGCCGGGCCGGTGATGACCGGGTTCTTGAGGCCGGTGATCTTGGCGACGGCACCTTCGGGCGAGAGGTTGCCCTTGAGGATGGCGAGGTGGCCTTCGGCGTACATCGGCTTGTCGATCGGACGGATCACGTCCTGGTCGGCGCGCGGCTGGTCGGGCACGTCCTTGAGCACCTCGGCGATGGTCTTGCCGGTGATGGTCATGCAGTCGCCATGCAGCAGGCCGGCGTTGAGCAGCACCTTCATCACCTGCGGAATGCCGCCGGCCTGGTGCAGGTCGACCGCGAGGTACTTGCCGCTGGGCTTCAGGTCGCAGATCACGGGTACCTTCTTGCGCATGCGCTCGAAGTCGTCGATCGTCCAGTCGACCTCGGCCGCATGCGCGATCGCCAGGAAGTGCAGCACCGCGTTGGTCGAGCCGCCGGTGGCCATGATCACGGCCACCGCGTTCTCGATCGCCTTCTTGGTCACGATGTCGCGCGGCTTCAAATCTTTCTTGATCGCCTCGATCAACACCTTGGCCGATTCCTTGGCCGAGTTCTGTTTCTCGTCGTGCGGATTGGCCATGGTCGACGAGTAGGGCAGCGACATGCCCAGCGCCTCGAAGGCGCTCGACATGGTGTTGGCGGTGTACATGCCGCCGCACGAGCCGGTGCCGGGGATGGCGCGCTTCTCGATCTCGTGCAGGTCTTCGTCGCTCATGTTGCCCGCGGCGTTCTGGCCCACGGCCTCGAACACGCTGACGATGTTGAGATCCTGGCCCTTGTAGCGGCCCGGCAGGATGGTGCCGCCGTAGACGTAGATCGCGGGCACGTTGGCGCGCAGCATGCCCATCATGCCGCCGGGCATGTTCTTGTCGCAGCCGCCGACCACGAGCACGCCGTCCATCCACTGGCCGCCGACGCAGGTCTCGATGCAGTCCGAGATCACCTCGCGGCTGACCAGCGAGTACTTCATGCCTTCGGTGCCCATGGCCATGCCGTCGGAGATGGTGGGCGTGCCGAACACCTGCGCATTGCCGCCGGCTTCCTCGATGCCGGCGATGGCCGCGTCGGCGAGCTTCTGCAGGCCCGAGTTGCAGGGCGTGATGGTGCTGTGGCCGTTGGCCACGCCGACCATCGGCTTCTTGAAGTCGCCTTCTTCGTAGCCCATGGCGTAGAACATCGAGCGATTGGGTGCGCGGCTCTTGCCTTCGACGATGTTGGCGCTGCGGCGGTTGATCTGGATCGGCTTGGTGTCCATGGTGGTTCGTGTCGTCTCTTCTGTCGTGGGGGAAGCGCGTGGGGTTGCGCAGGGGAAGCACCAAGTATCCGACTTCTGACTGATTGCTTCCAATCCATTTTTGAGGCTGCATTGATATGCTCGGCATATGAAAGAGCATTGGATCGACCTGCGTGCATGGCGCCAGTTCGTCGCCGTCGCCGAAGAGCTTCATTTCGGCCGCGCCGCCGAGCGCCTGCACATGACGCAGCCGCCGGTCACGCAAGCCATTGCTCAGCTTGAAAAGACGCTCGGGGTCGTGCTCTTCGACCGCACGCGGCGGCGCGTGGCGCTCACGCCGGCGGGCGAGGCGCTGCTGCCCGACGTGCGCGACCTGCTGGCGCGGGCGCAGGCGTTGCCAGCGCGTGCGCGTGCCGCTGCGGCAGGGCAGGTGGGGCGGGTGCGCATCGCCTTCGTCTCGACCATCGGCTTCGAGAAGCTGCCGGCCTGGGTGCGCGAATTCCGCGTGCTGTGCCCCGAAGTGGCGCTCGAGCTCGTCGAGGCGACAGGCGACGTGCAGCGCGAGGCGCTGGCGCGCGGCGAGATCGACGCCGGGCTGATGCTCCACTCGCCGGGTGCAGCGCCGCCCGGGCTGGAAAGGCTGGCGGTCGAGGAAGAGCCGCTGGTGCTGGCGATGCCCGCGCAGCACCGGCTGGCACGCGCCAGACCCGTGCCGCTGGCCGAGGTGCTCGACGAACCGCTGGTGATCTTCCCGCGCCGGATCGTGCCTTCGCTGCACGACGCGATCCTGGGCCTCTATCACGCGGCGGGCCGCACGCCGCAGGTGGCGCAGGAGGCGATCCAGATGCAGACCATCGTGAACCTCGTCTCGGGCGGCATCGGCATGGCCTGGGTGCCGCACAGCGTGATGCAGTTCCGGCGCGCGGGCGTCGTTTATCGGCAGGCGCACGAGTTCAAGGCCGCGGGCCGCGCGCGGCTGGCGCTGCCCGCCTGCGAGACCAGCCTGGCTTGGCCCGCGCAGGCCGCGCACCCCGCGCTCGAGCGCTTCATCGACTTCGTGCGAGAGCGCACGCTGAAGACCGCTTGACGACCCGACGGCGGGCAGGGCGGCCAGGTTCAGCGGGCACAATCCGCGCATGCTCATGTATCCACAGATCAACCCCGTCGCCCTGCAACTCGGGCCGATCGCCATCCACTGGTACGGCCTGACCTACCTGGCGGCCTTCGCGCTGTTCTACTTTCTCGGCACGCGGCGCCTGCGGCACGAGCCGTACCGCTCGCTCGCCGGTGCGGCCGCCTGGCAGCGCAAGGATGTCGAGGACATTCTTTTTCTGGGCGTCATGGGCGTCATCGTCGGTGGGCGGCTCGGCTACTGCCTGTTCTACAAGCCCGGGTACTACCTGTCGAATCCGCTCGAGATCTTCTATGTGTGGCAGGGCGGCATGAGCTTCCATGGCGGCCTGCTGGGCGTGATCGGCGCCATGCTGTGGTACGCGCATTCGCGCAGTCGGCCGTTCTGGCAGGTGATGGATTTCGTCGCGCCCTGCGTGCCGACCGGCCTTGCGGCAGGGCGCGTGGGCAACTTCATCAACGGCGAACTCTGGGGCCGCTTCAGCAGCCCCGACCTGCCGTGGGGCATGGTCTTTCCGCAGAGCGGCTCGATGCTGCCGCGCCATCCGTCGCAGGTCTACCAGTTCCTGCTCGAGGGGCTGCTGCTGTTCGTGGTGATGTGGCTCTACGCGCGCAAGGAGCGCAAGCAGGGGCAGGTGGCCGCGGTGTTCCTGATCGGCTACGGCGTTTTCCGCTTCATTGCCGAGTACTTCCGCGAACCCGACGACTTCCTGGGGCTGCGCGCACTCGACCTGAGCCAGGGGCAGTGGCTCAGCGTGCCGATGGTGCTCTTCGGCATCGGGCTGTGGCTTTGGGCGGCGCGGCGGCCGCAACCCGCACGCGTCTGACGCGGGCGGCGGTTCCTGCCCAAGCAAGGGTAAGTCCGGGCGCCGAAGCCGCGCGCGATGCTTGCGCGCCAAGGGGCAGCGACCCACAATTACGCGTAATTATGAGAAATTACCTGTAAACGCGGCGGCACGGAAGCGCGAGAGCACCCATCCCATGCGCCTGGTTCCCAACTCCCTGCACGACGAGGTCGCCGCCACGCTGCGCGAGCAGATCTTCGCGGGAGAACTGGTGCCCGGCAGCTTCCTCGACGAGGCCGCGCTGTGCGAGAAGCTCTCGATCTCGCGCACGCCGCTGCGCGAAGCGCTCAAGGTGCTCACGGCCGAAGGGCTGTTGCGCCACGAGCCGCGGCGCGGCTGCTTCGTGCGCGAGGTGACCGAGCGCGACCTCGACGAGATCTTCCCCGTCATCGCATTGCTCGAAGGCCGCTGCGCCTACGAGGCCGCGCGCAACGCCAGCGATGCGGAACTCAGCGAACTCGACGTGCTGCACGAGCGGCTGGTGCGCCACGCGAAGGCCCAGCGCATCAATGACTACTACGCCACCAACCACCTGATCCATGAGGCGATCATCCAGCTGGCCGACAACAGGTGGCTGGCGCAGGTGATCGGCGACCTGCGCAAGATCCTCAAGCTCGCGCGGCTGCAGCAACTGCATGCACCGGGCCGGCTCGCGCAGAGCCTGTCGGAGCACCTGGCGGTATTCGCGGCATTGAAGGCGCGCGACAGCGAGGGCGCCGACGCGGCCATGCGCACGCACCTGACGCGCCAGCGCGAAGCGCTGCGCGAAGTGGCGCGGCAACAGAAATCCAGGGTGATGTCATGAAGAACGACACGGGCCGGGCCATGCCCGACGCCCCGAGCAGCATTGGAGTTTGTCGATGAGTGCGACCGAATGGTTCCAGGCGCGGCTGCGCTCTGGCGAGAAGTCCGGCAGCAAGGTGCCGGTGGCCTCCGAGGGCGCCGCGCGCAATGCGCCCAAGACCGCGGCGAAGCCGAGCCAGCGCACCACGGCCGAGCGCCTGCAGGCGACGCTGCGCAAGGCCGACGAGGCGCTGTCGCCGAGAACGCTGCGCCGCGTGCTGACGGCGCTGCAGGCGGTGATCGATCCGCGCGTGAGCGAGGTCGAGGGCGGCCGCCGGGCGCATGCGATCGCGCGCGACTATGCCGCGGCCACGCCCGAGGAACGGCGCGACTACTGGGCGCTCATGAGCGAGCATTTCGCGGCCGATCCGCAGAAGCTCAAGGCCGCGCGCGACCAGCACCAGGCCGCGGTGGGCACGCCCGACGAGGGCCAGGCCGAGCTCCGGTTGCGCCGTGCGCTGGTGTCGCCGCGCATGCGCCTGTTGCAGCGCTTCGCGGCCGAACCCGAGGGCATGCGCTTCCTGGTCGACCTGCGCGCCGAGCTGCTTGCGTTCCTCAAGGCGGACAAGCGCCTGCTGGCGCTCGATGCCGAGCTCGAGCACCTGTTCTCGACCTGGTTCGACGTGGCCTTCCTCGAGCTGCGCCGCATCGACTGGAACTCGCCGGCCTCGCTCATCGAGAAGCTGATCCGCTACGAGGCGGTGCACGACATCAAGAGCTGGACCGACGTGAAGAACCGGCTCGACGACAGCGACCGCCGCTGTTACGGCTTCTTCCATCCGCGGCTGCCCAACGAGCCGCTGATCTTCGTCGAGGTGGCGCTGGTCGACCGCATCAGCGACGGCATCACGCCGCTGCTCGACGAGACCGCGGTGCCGACCCAGCCGGCGAAGGCCACCACCGCGATCTTCTATTCGATCAGCAACACCCAGACCGGGCTGCGCGGCGTGAGCTTCGGCGATTCGCTGATCAAGCGCGTGGTCGAGACGCTGCAGGAAGAGCTCCCACGCCTGAAGACCTTTGCCACGCTGTCGCCGATCCCGGGCTTTCGCGCCTGGCTCGCCAAGAACGCGGCGACCCTCCTGCCGCGCCTCGACGAGAAGCGCGAAGCCGAGCTCGGCCGCCTGGTCGGTTCGCTGCCTCCGACCGCCGAGCGCCTGCTGGCGGCCGTGGATACCGCCACCATCGACCTGGACGCCAGGTCGCCGCTGCGCCAATGGCTGCTGCAGGCCGCGGCGGAATACCTCGGCCACACGCTGGTCGACGGCACCCCGGTCGATCCGGTGGCGCGCTTCCACCTCGGCAACGGCGCGCGTGTCGAGCGGCTCAACTGGGCTGGCGATCCGTCGCCCAAGGGGCTGAAGCAGTCCTACGGCCTGATGGTCAATTACCTCTACGATCTCAAGCGGCTGGACAAGCACCGTGCTTGGCTGGCCGACGGCAAGGTGGCGGTTTCGGGAGACGTCGAAAGCCTGTTCTTCAAAAAAGGCTGAGTTCTGAAAAGAAGTCCGGCGCGCGCGGCGCCGGCGGCCGCATGGCGCGGCAATCCACAACGACAGGAGATGACAGATGACTCAGAGTTTTCAACGACGCGACATGCTGCGGCTTGCCGCAGCCGGTGCCGCCGTGCTGTGCGGCACCGGCGCACGGGCGCAGGCCGGAGGCTGGCCCACGAGGCCGGTGAACATGGTCGTGCCGTTCCCGGCCGGCGGCGGCACCGACGCCTTCGCCCGGCCGCTTTCGGCCCAGTTCGCGAAGGTGGCCGGCCAGACGCTGGTCGTCGACAACCGCGGCGGTGCCGGCGGCACAGTCGGGGCCAGCATCGCGGCCAAGGCGCAGGGCGACGGCTACACGCTCTTCATGGGGGCGGTGCACCACGCCATCGCACCGTCGATCTACCCGCGGCTCGACTACGACCTCGAGAAGGACTTCGTGCCGCTGATGCTGCTGGCCAACGTGCCGCAGGTGGTGGTGGTCAACCCGCGCCGCGTCACGGCCAGCACGCTCCAGGAGTTCGTCGCGTTTGCCAAGCGCAATCCCGGCAAGCTCAACTATGGATCGGCCGGCGCGGGCACCTCGCACCACCTCGCGGGCGAACTGTTCAAGCTGCAGACCGGCACCTTCATCACCCACATCCCGTACCGCGGCGCGGGCCCGGCGCTGTCGGACCTGATCGCCGGCAACGTCGACATGATGTTCGACGGCCTCGGTTCCTCGGCCCAGCACATCAAGGGCGGCCGCATCAAGGCGCTGATGGTCGCGGGCGCCAAGCGCAATCCTGCGTTCCCCGACGTGCCCTGCGCCGCCGAGGTCGGCCTGCCCGACTACACCGTGACCACCTGGTACGGCCTGTGGGCGCCCAAGGGCACGCCGGCCGACGTGCAGGCGCGCATCGTCGACGACATGAAGAAGGCGCTCGCGACCGATGAGCTCAAGGCGATCTGGACCCAGAACGGCGCCGAGGTTCCCAACCTGACCATGGCCGCCTACGGCGGCTTCGTGAACTCCGAGATCAAGCGCTGGGCCACGGTGGTGAAGGCGTCGGGCGCCAAGCTCGAGTGATGGGAGAGGCCGCGGCGTTCTCGCACCGCGAGGGTGCCGCGGCCGACTTGCCGGGCACCGCGAAGGCATTGCCGCCTTCCTCGCGGGCCGGCCACCGAATTTCCGACGACGTACCTGCATCATGAAGACGAAAGCCAACCCCAATCTGTTCGCCGCGCTGCGCGCCGCCTTTCCCGCCGACCTCGACGGCATCGCCGTCGAAACCGACAGCGGGCTTTTCTATTCATGGCGCGACCTCGAACGTGCGAGCGCGATGATCGCCAACCTGCTCGACGCGCTCGGCCTGGAGGAGGGCGCACGCATCGCGGTGCAGGTCGAGAAGTCGGTCGAGGCCATGATCCTGTACCTCGCAACGCTGCGCGCGGGCTATGTGTTCCTGCCGCTCAACACCGCCTACCAGAGCGCCGAGATCGCCTACTTCATCGGCAACGCCGAGCCCGCCGTGGTGGTCTGCACGAGCCGCAATGCCGAATGGGTCGGGCCGATCGCCACTGCGGCCGGCACGCGCCACGTGTTCACGCTCGACGACGACCGGACCGGCACGCTGCTCGAGGTGGCCGCCCAGTGCAGCGACCAGCACACCGTGGCGCACAGGAACCCCGACGACCTCGCCGCGATCCTCTACACCAGCGGGACCACCGGCCGCAGCAAGGGCGCCATGCTCACGCACGGCAACCTGCTGTCGAACGCCGAAGTGCTCAAGGACTACTGGGGCTGGACCCAAGGCGACGTGTTGATCCACGCATTGCCCATCTTCCATGTGCATGGCCTCTTCGTTGCGCTGCACGGCGCGCTGCTCAACGGCAGCAAGATGATCTGGCTTGCCAAATTCGATCCGAAGCGCGTGGTCGAGAAACTGCCCGAGGCCACCGTCTTCATGGGCGTGCCCACGCTCTACGTGCGCATGCTCGCCGAACCCTGCCTCACGCGCGAGGCGGTGCGCAACATGCGGCTCTTCGTGGCCGGTTCGGCGCCGCTCCTGATCGAGACCTTCGACGAATGGCGCGAGCGCACGGGCCACACGATCCTCGAGCGCTACGGCATGAGCGAGACGATCATGCTCACCTCCAACCCCTACAGCCCGGCGCAGGGCGAACGCCGCGGCGGCACGGTCGGCTTTGCGCTGCCGGGCGTGCAACTGCGTGTGCGCGACGATGCCGGGCGCGACTGCACCACCGATGAGATCGGCAACATCGAGGTCAGCGGCCCCAACGTGTTCGCGGGCTACTGGCGCATGCCGGAAAAAACCAGCGAAGAATTCACCGCCGACGGCTTCTTCAAGACCGGCGACGTCGGCAAGATCGACGGCCTCGGCTACATCACGATCGTCGGGCGCAGCAAGGACCTGATCATCAGCGGCGGCTACAACGTCTACCCGGCCGAGATCGAGGGCTACATCAACGAGTTGCCGGGTGTGGCCGAGAGCGCGGTGGTCGGCGTGCCGCACGCCGACTTCGGCGAAGTCGGCGTGGCGATCGTCGTCGCGAAGCCGGGTGCGGCCATCGACGCCGACGCGATCGTCGCGGAACTCAAGTCGAAGCTCGCGAACTTCAAGATTCCGAAACGCTGCTTCGTCGTCGGTGAATTGCCGCGCAATGCGATGGGGAAGGTGCAGAAGGCTTCGCTGCGCGAGCAACACAAGGGGTTGTTTGCCTGAAAGCCGTCTCGCGGCGGCACCAATGTCGCCGCGGGCCTACTTGCCCCGCTTCGCCATCCCCTGCACCAGCGCATGCCCCTGCAGCCGCTGTTGCAGCCGCTTCTTCCACGTCGCAGGCAACCCCGAGGCCTCGATCATCGCGGGCCAGGCACTGCGCGCGCGTCGCGCGGTTTCCGCGATCTCCCGCCTTGCCAACGGCTCGTGCACGCCGGCCGAAGCGCAGAACGCGCGGATGTTCGCCGGCGTGAACAGCGCCGTGCGCCGCGGTGTGCGCGCATCGGGCAACAGCGGCAGCGCGTGGCCTTCCACGCCCTGCAGCGCCGCATAGGCGACGATGTCGTAGGCGGGTGACAGCCGGGGTGCCACGCCGTCCGGGTAGAGCACGCCGAAATTCTTCAGGTGGGCGTCGGGGTTCCCGAGCAGGTCGTTCACCGCCAGGCGGCGCAGCAGTTCGAGCACGGCCTCGTCGCCCAACGACGGGAAGGCGCGCATCGCGAGCGCCATGTCGAGGTAGCTGGCCCCGTACTTGTGCATCGGGTCGATCGCGAGCACCTGTGCGAAATCCTCGAAGTGGATGCGGCGCGCGCCCTCGCGGTCGAAGCGGGTCACCGCGAGGAACTCGGGCTCGTCGGGCAGGGCGTAGCTGTGCTCGGCCGAAATGGCCGACAACGGCGCGAGCTGGGCATGGCAGACCTCGACACCCGCGGCGCCCGCCAGCTGCAGCGAGAGCATTTCGAGTTGCGGCATGTGCGGACGCCCCGCCATCGGCAGCTTGGCAATCACGCGCGTGCTGGCGCCGGCACGGGTGCGCGCCACGTAGCGCCCGCCCTGGCGCCGCAGCCCGAGCTTGGGCTGCACGCCCGACACCGAGATGCCCTGCGGCAAGGGCAGCTCGACCACCGACATCTCGAGCGCGTCCTGGTCCTGCGTGATGAGCCGCTGCAGCGTGCCGCGGTCGACCGACACCGGCCGGGCGCTCACGGCGCCGGGCAGATCGCCGCCGCAGGCCGCCAGCAGCTCGAAATGGTCGTTCTCGCGGCAGCCGCGCAGTTGCGCGATATGGCTGCGCAGCACGCCTTCGGGCAGCAGGTTCTGGAAGAAAGGCGGCAGTTGCCCGCCCTGGGCATTGAACAGCGGGTTCTTCACGTCGCTCCACAGCGCGGCCTGTGCTGACGGATCGCTGGCCAGCATCGACAGCGACAGCACCTCGGGCGGCGGGTCGGCGACGAGTTCGGGCTCGGCCACGAAGCGGCACAGGTCGGCGTACTGGAACAGCTTGCCGAAGCGCCGGGCACCGAGCGAGATTTCGAGGATCTTGACGTTCATGGCGAGCGCTTCCGTGCCGGCCTGGACGAAGCGGGCGGCGAGGGCGGCGCAAGCACCCGTCCCACCGCACTCCCGATGCGCGTGGGCACCGGCCGATAGCCGGCGTCGGCTTCGGCGTGCCCGCCGAACCCCTTGGGCGCGAGCTGCAGTTCGAGCCCCAGCGCATCGACCAGCGCCAGCAGGGACGACAGCTGCGGGTTGCCTGCGAGGCTCAGCGCATTGCGCACCGAGCGCTCGGTCAGGCCCGAGCGCTGCGCGATCTGCGCATGGGTCAGGCCCGCGGCGTCGCGGCGGGCGGCGAGCGCGGCGATGAGTTCCTGTTTGGTCACGGAAAGATATTACCGCAGAACGCTATTTCGGAAATATATTTCCTAGCCATGGCCGCAGAGAAGAAGGGAGGCGGGTGGCGCTACCGCGGCACCAGCGTAAAGAGCGGCATGACCACGCCCATGACCCAGTTCTGTCCGAAATCGAGTGCCGCCCGCCGGTACTTCTCGTCGGCCTGGGCGGCCAGCAGGTCGAGCCGCGCCACCACCTTCGAGAGTTCGCGGTCGGCCACGAGGTTGCGTCCGCGCTCGCTGATCTCGGTGGACAGCAGCAGCGGCTGGCCGTCCGGCCCGGTCTTGGAAGCGATCAGCCAAAGCGATATCTCGACGTTGCGCGCGGCCCGGTAGCTGTTCTCGGCATTGATGCCGTCGAGCATGGTCTGCTCCCAGGTGTCGCCGTTGGCCTGCTTGAGCATGGTGGCCCATCCGACCACCAGCGCCGCCACCCGGTCGCCCTGGTAGCCCTGCGGACTGGTGTCGAAGGCCATGCGGATGGCGTCGATGCCGGTGGCGCCGCGCAGCTCGGGCAGGGCGGCTGTGTCGGTGCCCACCGCATCCCAGGCCCGCTGCATGGCGGCCTCCATGCTGGCGGCCGACTTGCGCCATTCGCGCGGATTGCGGCGGTACAGCGTGATCTGCACGCGCCGGATCGACTGCAGGTTGTCGCGCAACGACAGGTTGGCAATGCGGTTGGTGCCCGACTGCAGCCATTCCTGGTTGCCGTAGGGTTCCGCCCGCTCGGTGGAACGTGTGGCCGCGCAGCCGACGAGGCCCAGAAGGGCCGCCGCACCCGCGAGCAGGCAGGCGCGGCGCCCGGTGCGGGGGGGAAACAACGAGGAATCGCTCATGCCCCTGACGTTATCATCCACGGCTGGCGCGCGGACTGCCTCGAGCGGCAGGCCGGTGCAAATTTTTCCTTACAAATCAACACCTTGGCGCTTTGCCAAGCCAGGCCGACAAGTCGTGCGTCTCAATTCCATCAAGCTCTCGGGCTTCAAGTCGTTCGCCGAACCCACCAACTTCCTGCTGCCGGGCCAACTGGTCGGCGTGGTCGGGCCCAATGGCTGCGGCAAGTCGAACATCATGGATGCGGTGCGCTGGGTGCTCGGCGAATCGCGCGCGTCGGAGCTGCGCGGCGAGTCGATGCAGGACGTGATCTTCAACGGCACGACCACGCGCAAGCAGGCGAGCCGCTCGAGCGTGGAGCTGGTGTTCGACAACGCCGACCACCGCGCCGGCGGCCAGTGGAACCAGTTCGGCGAAATCGCGGTGCGACGCGTGCTCACGCGCGACGGCACCAGCAGCTACTTCATCAACAACCAGCCGGTGCGCCGGCGCGACGTGCAGGACGTGTTCCTCGGCACCGGCCTCGGCCCGCGCGCCTACGCGATCATCGGCCAGGGCACGATCAGCCGGATCATCGAATCGAAGCCGGAGGAACTGCGGCTGTTCCTCGAAGAAGCGGCGGGCGTCTCCAAGTACAAGGAGCGCCGGCGCGAAACCGAGAACCGGCTCGGCGACACGCGCGAGAACCTCACGCGGGTCGAAGACATCCTGCGCGAACTCAACGCGAACCTCGAGAAGCTCGAGAAGCAGGCCGAGGTGGCGGCGCGCTACAACACGCTGCAGGGCGAGGCCACCAAGAAGCAGCACCAGCTGTGGTTCCTCAAGCGCAGCGAAAGCGACGCCGACCAGGCGAAGATCAAGGCCGACGCCGAGAAGGCCATCAACGACCTCGAATCGCGCACCGCGGACCTGCGCCGCGTGGAGTCCGAACTCGAAACCGTGCGCCAGGCCCACTACGCGGCCGGCGACCAGGTCAACCAGGCCCAGGGCAAGCTCTACGAGGCGAGCGCCGAGGTCGGGCGGCTCGAGGGCGAGATCCGCTTCGTGGTCGAGGGGCGCCAGCGCGTCGAGCAGCGGCTGGTGCAGCTGCGCGAGCAGATCGGCCAATGGGACACCCGCCGCGCCGACGCCGAAGCCGAGATCGAGACGCTGGCCGGCCAGGGCGTGGACGCCGAGGAACAGGCCGTGCTGCTGGCCGCCCAGCTCGAGGAGCACGACGCCCGCATGCCCGAGCTCGAGGAAGCGCAGCAGCGGGCGCAGGACGAGGCCAATGCGCAGCGCGCCGCCGTGGTGCAGGTGCAGCAGCAGATCCAGGTGCTGGCGGCCGACCAGCGCAACATCGAAGACCAGACGCGGCAGCTCACGCTGCGCGGCGAGCGCCTGCGCGCCGACCAGAACGCGCTGGCCGCACCCGACGAAGCCCGCCTGCAGGCCATGCAGGAAGAGCATGCCGCCGCGCAGGAAGCGGCGAGCGAGGCCGAGGCCCGGCTGCACGAGCTGCAGGAATCGGTCCCGCAGCTCGACGACGACCGCCGCGCGAAGCAGCAGGCCGTGAATGCCGAAGGCGCGCGCCACGCCGAGCTGTCGGCCCGGCTCGAGGCGCTGCGCGCGCTGCAGGAGCGCGTCAAGACCGACGGCAAGCTCGCGCCCTGGCTCGCCAAGCACGGCCTCGAAGGCATGCAGGGCCTCTGGAGCCGCATCCACATCGAGCAGGGCTGGGAGAACGCGCTCGAGGCCGCGCTGCGCGAACGGCTCGGCGCGCTCGAAGTCAGCCGGCTCGACATGGTGCGCGCCTTCGGCACCGATGCGCCACCGGCCAAGCTGGCGTTCTACAGCCCGCCTGCCGCCGGTGTGCCGCAGGCGAACGACGGCACGCTCACACGCCTGTCGAGCCTGCTGCGGCTCAACGATGCGGGGCTGCAGGCCCTGATGACCGATTGGCTGCACGGCTGCTACACGGCCCAGAGCTTCGAGGAAGCGCTCGCGCAGCGCGGCACGCTGCAGCCCGGCGAAGTCATCTATGTGCAGAGCGGCCATGCGGTGTTCTCGCACAGCGTGAACCTCTATGCGCCCGATTCCGAGCAGGCCGGCCTGCTCGCGCGCCAGCAGGAAATGGAGAACCTCGAGCGCCAGCTGCGCGCGCAGACGCTCATCAGCGAGGAAGCGCGCACCGCGCTGGTCCGCGCCGAAGCCGCCTACGCCGATGCGGCCCAGCGCCTCGTGAGCGCGCGCCGCGAAGCGGCCGAAACCCAATCGCGCGCGCATGGGCTGCAGGTCGAGACGCTGCGCATGACGCAGCTGGCCGAGCAGACGCGCGCGCGCAGCGAGCAGCTCGCCACCGACCTGGCCGAGGTCGACGCGCAGCTCGAAGAGCTGCAGGAAAAGCGCCTCGCGGCCGAAGGCCGCTTCGAAGAACTCGACATGCAGCTGGCCGACGCCCAGGAGCGCCATGCCCAGCTCGACGAGCGCGTGATCGAGGCCGGCCGCGCGCTGTCCGCGAGCCGCGAGCAGCACCGCAGCCTCGAGCGCCAGGCGCAGGAAGCCACCTTCTCGCAGCGCACGCTCGAAGCGCGGCGCGGCGAGCTGAACCGCGCGATCGAGACCGCCGCGCAGCAGGTCGTTGCGCTCACTGATGAAGACGAGCGCGCGCGGGCCGAACTCGGTCGCCTTTCCGACGCCGCCGCCCAGGCCGGGCTGCAGGATGCGCTGGCGCTCAAGCTCGAGCGCGAGGCCTCGCTCGGTGCGGCGCGCAGCCAGTACGACGACCTCACGATGAAGCTGCGCGCGAGCGACGAGCGCCGGCTGCAGCTCGAACGCGAACTCGATCCGCTGCGCCAGCGCATCACCGAATTCCAGCTCAAGGAACAGGCCGCGCGGCTCGGCGTCGAGCAGTACCAGCAGTTGCTCGACGACGCGGGCGCCGACCTCGATGCGGTGGCCCAATCGATCGAGACCGACAAGGTTCGCCTCGTAGGGCTGCAAAGCGAGATCGACCGCCTGAACCGCGAAGTGGTGGCGCTCGGCGCGGTCAACCTCGCGGCGCTCGACGAGCTCGCCGTGGCGCGCGAGCGCAAGACCTTCCTCGATGCGCAGTCGGCCGACCTGAACGAAGCCATCGGCACGCTGGAAGACGCCATCCGCAAGATCGACGCCGAAACGCGCGACCTGCTCGGCGGTACCTTCAAGATCGTCAACGAGCACTTCAGCCGCATGTTCCCCGAGCTCTTCGGCGGCGGCAACGCCAAGCTCATGATGACGGGCGACGAGATCCTCGACTCCGGCGTGCAGGTGATGGCGCAGCCGCCGGGCAAGAAGAACCAGACCATCCACCTGCTGTCGGGCGGCGAGAAGGCGCTCACCGCGATCGCACTGGTGTTCGCGATCTTCCAGCTCAATCCGGCGCCGTTCTGCCTGCTCGACGAAGTCGATGCGCCGCTCGACGACGCGAACACCGAGCGCTATGCCAAACTCGTGACCGCCATGAGCCGCGAAACCCAGTTCCTCTTCATCAGCCACAACAAGATCGCCATGGAAATGGCCGAGCAGCTGATCGGCGTGACGATGCAGGAGCAGGGCGTTTCGCGCATCGTCGCGGTCGACATGGAAGCCGCCGTGTCGATGGTCGATGCTGCTTGAGCCGGGCCGCGCATGAGCAATCTCACCCTTGCCCTGGCCATCCTCGGTGGCCTCGTTCTCGCGGCCGTCGTGGCCTACAACACCCTCACGTCGCGCCGCCATGCGCCGCGCCAGCCCGACGCGGCCGGCGGCGATGATCCGTCCGACGCCGAACAACGGCGTGCGTCCGCTGCCGACGGCCTGGAGCCGGTGCTGCACGTCGATCCGCACGAGGTGCCGAACCATGAGCGCCACGAACCCCTGTTCGACCCCGACCTGCCCGCGCCGGCGCCCAGCCAGCTGCCCGCGTCCGAGCGCCGCGGCGGGCTCGATCCGCTGATCGACGTGATCGCCTCGGTGTCGCTCGAAGGCCTGGCCTCGGGCGACGCGGCGATTGCCGCCATGCCGCCGACGCGGCGCGCGGGCAGCAAGCCCGTGGCCATCGAGGGCCAGAACGAGCACACGGGCCAATGGGAGCCCCCCGTGGCCGGCCAGCGCTACAGCGCGTTCCAGGTCGGCGTGCAGCTCGCCAACCGCACCGGTGCGCTCAACGAGATCGAGTATTCCGAGTTCGTCGTCAAGGCGCAGGCCTTTGCCGATGCGGTGAACGGCGCGCTCGAGATTCCCGAGATGCTCGACGAGGTGGCGCGCGCGCGCGAGCTCGACCAGTTCGCGAGCGCGCACGACGCGCAGCTCGGCTTCGTGCTGCGTGCCTTGCATGCGGCATGGAGCCCCGGCTACGTGCAGCAGAACGCGGCGCGGCTGGGCTTCGTGGCGGGCATCATCCCGGGCCGCATGGTGCTGCCGACGAGCGAGGCCGGGCTGCCGCCCATCCTCGGGCTCTCTTTCGACACCCAGGCCGCGCTGGCCGACGACCCCGCGCAATCGGCGATCCGCGAGCTCAGCCTGAGCCTGGACGTGCCGCAGGTCGACCGCGCCGAGCAGCCGTTCCAGCGCATGCGCGACGCCGCCGCCACGCTCGCGCGCGAGATGGACGGCGTGGTGACCGACAGCGACGGCCAGCTGCTGCGCGAAGAAACCATGGACGTGATCGGCGCCGACCTCGAGCAGCTCTACGACACGCTGGAGTCGCGCGACCTCGCCGCCGGCTCACCGCTGGCGCGGCGCCTCTTCAGCTGATTCCCGGAAGGCATCCCATGACGAAGCGCGACGAAGCGGCACGCGAAGCCGCCGCACTGAGCGAGCAGCTCGAGGAACACAAGCGCACGCTGGTGGGGCGTGAG
>CAMLCW010000045.1 GCA_946478645.1 uncultured Variovorax sp. | reverse complement strand
CATGGTGGGTGTTGCTGATGAACTCGCTCGTGACCCGGTCGAAGGTGAGCTTGCCGTCGGGCTTCGGGTAGACGATGGGCTTGCACTCGGCCGCGGGCTTCAGGTAGAGGTGGTCGGGCTTGTTGCGGTGCAGGGTCCATGGAATGCGGCCCTTCAGCAGCCACTGTTCGACGCCGTTCATCACCGTAGCGATGCCCAGCCCCTTCTTGAACCAGGCCTTGAAGTTGCGCGCCTTGTTGAGTTCGGTGTGGAGCCAGCTCTTCTCGAACGCGGCCGGATAGGCCGTGAGCTCGTCGTGCTGGCGGCCCGAGGTCACCGCGTCGAACGCGGCCTCGGCCGCCAGCATGCCGGTCTTGATGGCCGCATGGCTGCCCTTGATGCGGCTCACGTTGAGGTAGCCGGCCTCGCAGCCCACCAGCGCGCCGCCCGGGAACACCGTCTTGGGCAGCGACATCAGGCCGCCCGCGGTGATGGCGCGCGCGCCGTAGCCGATGCGCTTGGCCGGCTTGATGCCCTTGGCTTCGTCGCCCTCGAGGTACCAGCGGATGTTGGGGTGCAGCTTCCAGCGCTGCATTTCCTCGAACGGGCTCAGGTACGGGTTGCTGTAGTCGAGGCCCGTGATGAAGCCCATCGAGATCTTGTTGTCCTCCATGTGATAGAGGAATGCGCCGCCATAGGTGTCGCTCTGCATCGGCCAGCCGGCCGTGTGCAGCACGAAGCCGGGCTGGTGGCGCTTCGGGTCGATCTCCCAGACCTCCTTCACGCCCAGGCCGTAGGTCTGCGGGTCCTTGCCCGCGTCGAGCTTGAAGCGGCTGATGAGCTGGCGGCCCAGGTGGCCGCGCGCGCCTTCGGCGAACACCGTGTACTTGCCGAGCAGTTCCATGCCGAGCTGGAAGTTCTCGGTCGGCTCGCCGTCCTTGCCCACGCCCAGGTTGCCGGTGGCCACGCCGCGCACCGACCCGTTCTCGTTGTAGAGCACTTCGGCCGCGGGGAAGCCCGGGAAGATCTCGACGCCGAGGTTTTCGGCCTGCTGCGCGAGCCACTTGGTGAACGCGCCGAGGCTGATGATGTAGTTGCCGTGGTTCTGGAAGCACTCGGGCAACAGGAAGCCCGGCGTGCGCAGGCCCGACTTCTCGCCGAGGAACACCATCGCGTCGTCGGTCACCGGCTGGTTCAGCGGCGCGCCGAGTTCCTTCCAGTCGGGCAGCAGTTCGTTGAGCGCACGCGGGTCCATGATGGCGCCCGAGAGGATGTGCGCGCCGGGCTCGGAGCCCTTTTCGAGCACCACGACCGAGACCTCCTTGTCGTGCTGCGCAGCAAGCTGCTTGAGGCGGATCGCGGTCGCGAGGCCGGCGGGGCCGCCGCCGACCACGACCACGTCGTATTCCATGGATTCGCGGGGGCCGAATTGGGCGAGGATTTCGTCGGGGGTCATTGTGGGGGTCTCGTCGGTATGGATGAAGGCTCGGACGCTTCGGAGGCGGGAAACATTTTATGTGGAGTGCGAGGCGTCACCTCGGCGACTCCGATGGAGGCTGCCTCATGGTGTACACCATCGATCATCCGGACCGCGTCTGCCAGCAAACACCCCATGAAAATCGAAATCCCCGAACAGAAGAAGCTCGTGTACGAAATGTCGATCCCGATCCGCTGGGGCGACATGGACGCCATGGGCCACCTGAACAACGGCACCTACTTCCGCTACATGGAGACCGCGCGCATCGACTGGATGCGTTCCATCGGCTTCGAGCCCGAGCCCGGCGGCGAGGGCATGGTGATCGTCAACGCGTTCTGCAACTTCTACCGCCAGATCGAATATCCGGGCGACGTGCTGGTGAAGATGTACGTGAGCGACCCCGCGCGCACCACCTTCGAGACCTGGGCCACGATGGCGCGCGCCGATGCGCCGGAGGTGGTCTGCGCGGCCGGCGGCGCAACCATGATCTGGGTCGACTTCCCGAAGCAGAAGGCGATGCCGATGCCCGAGTGGCTGCGGGCGCTGGTGGGCGAGTAGGGCGGGCAGCGATCCGCCGATGCTAGATGTAGCACCTGGTGCTACACTTTTGCATGGGAGCAAGACCAATATTGGAGAGGCCGCGCGTCTTCAGAACCGCAAGGTTCGGAAGGGATGCGAGGAAGGCGCTGATCAGTGACACCGCGTTATGCACTGCCGTCGGTCAGGTGATTGCCGGACAGGTCGACGATCTCGGCGGCAGCGTGTTCAAAAAGCGGTTGAATGGAAACAGGCACCGCGCCATTCTGCTTGCCAGGCTCGGCCGATATTGGATTTGCGAGTATCTGTTCGCCAAGAAGGACCGGGACAACATCACAGATGACGAATTGGCGGCGTTCCGGTTGTTGGCCAAAAGCTATGCGAAATTGACTGACTTGCAAATCGCCCAACTGGTGAGCAGCAAACATTTTGTGGAGATATGCCATGGCAACAACGAGGCGTAAGTTCAAGACCGATGCGCTCGAGGCCATTCATGGATCGGCCAGGGCCTTGGAGAAAATCGGTGCCGTGGACAAGGCGACCATGCGCGAGTTCGATGAGGCTTGTCTGGTCGCTCCGCCGGTGATCTCTCCGCGGAAGATCAAGCTGATCCGTGAGGCTGCGCATGTCAGTCAGCCCGTGTTTGCGCGCTATCTGAATACCAGCGAATCGACCGTACAGAAGTGGGAGGCCGGCACCAAACGGCCCAGCGGCATGGCGCTCAAGTTGCTTGCCGTCGTTGAAAAGCATGGCTTGAAAGTGCTTGCCTGAGGGCATGCCTGGGCAGGCGAGCCACGAAGCAGCCGAGGCCCTCGCGCGGTACTCTTTGAATCTCTACCCCGGCGGCAGCACGATGCGCGCCTCGAAGCCACTCAGGGCACCGGCCGGCGGCGATGCGAGTTCGAGCGCCGCACCGTGCTTCTGGACGATGGTGCCCACGATCGACAGGCCGAGCCCGTAGCCGGCGCGGTCGGCGCTGTGGCGTACGTGGCGCTGCTGCAGCGTGCGCAACTGCTCGGCGTTGACGCCTGGCCCGAAGTCGCGCACCACGAGCGTGCAGGGCGCCATCACTTCGATCACCACGCGGCCCGGCGCGCCGTAGCGCAGCGCGTTCTCCACCAGGTTGCGCAGCGCGATCGCGAGTGCATCGACGTCGCCCGATGCCACGGGCGCCATCGCGTCGGGCACCCTGAGCGCGAGGCGCTCGACAGCTTGCGGATCGTTCCAGAACTCCTGCGCCACCGCGCCCGCAAGCTGCACCAGGTCGACCCGGGTGCGCCCGAGCGAGGCACCCGATTCGGCGCGCGAGAGCTGCAGCAGCTTCACGGTGGGGTGGCCGAGCATCTGCAGCGCTTCGAGCGCGGCCTGCACGTCGTCGCGGCGCAGTTCGTGCTCGAGCGCGGTCTGCAGCCGCAGCCGCGCCGCGGCCAGCGGCGTGCGCAGTTCGTGCGCGGCGTTCGCGGCCAGCGCGCGCTCGACATCGAGCGACTGCGCCAGGCGTTCGAGCAGGCTGTTGACATGGTCGCCGACCGCGCGCAGTTCGCCCGGCAGCCCGGGCAGCGCGATCGGCCGCAGGTCGGCGCCGCTGCGCTGCTCGATCTCGCCCGCGAGCCGCTGCAGCACGCGCAGCTCGGTGCGCGCCACCTTGCGCAGCACCAGCGCCAGCAGCGGCAGCACCGCACCGAGCGGGATGAGCAGCCCGACCAGCGTGCGGTTCAGCGCAGTGCGCCGCTCGTCGAGCGGATCGGCCACCTGCAGGTACAGCCCCCGCGCGGGATGCCGCACGGTGTAGACGCGCCACGCCGGGTTGTTCGCGAAACCCGCGGCCAGCGGCACATCGAAGGCATCGGTGGGCGATTCGGCCGAGCGCAGCAGCACGCGCCCGCGGACGTCGACGACCTGGTACATGACCGCGTCCTCCGCGAACAGCTGCTTCGGCGCGATCAGCGGCGCGCCGGCCGCGCCGCCGGGCGGCTGCAGCTTTTCGAGCTCCTGCACCGCCATGTCGAACATGCGGTGCGACACCTCGGCCAGTTCGTTGTCGAAGTTATGGTTGATCTCGCGGTCCACATACCAGACCACCGCGAGCACGCAAAGGAGCCACACGCCGCCAACCCAGAGGATCAGCGTGCGGGCCAGCCGGCCGGCCAGCGTGTCTTGGCCGCCCGGCGTCATTCGTCGTCGCCGGCCGAGGTCGACAGCCGATAGCCGAGGCCGCGCAGCGTCTGGATGTGGCGCTTGCCGAGCTTGCGCCGCAGCCGGCTGATGAACACCTCGAGCGTGTTGCTGTCGGCCTCGTCGCCGAAGCCATAGAGCGCGTCGGCCAGGTTCTCGCGCGTGTGGATGCGCTCGGGCCGCGTGGCCATCACGCGCAGCAGCGCCCACTCCTTCTGCGTCAGCACGACAGGGCTGCCGTCCTTGCGCACCCGGTCTTGCGCCAGGTCGATTTCCAGCGTGCCGAGGTGCAGCACCGGCGCGCTGCCAGCGTTGCGCCGCCGCTCCACGGCGCGCAGCCGCGCCAGCAGCTCGGCCGGATCGTAGGGCTTGATGAGGTAGTCGTCGGCGCCGGCGTCGAGGCCGCGGATGCGGTCGCTGACCTGGTCGCGGGCGGTCAGCACGATCACGATCGGCGGCTCCCGCAGCGCGCGCACCTGGGGCAGCAGCGAAAGGCCGTCGCCGTCGCCGAGGTGCAGGTCGAGCAGCACTGCGGCGTACTGCGCCGACAGCAGCGCGCCGCGTGCCTCGGCAAGACCGGGCGCCAGGTCGACCACGAACGCCTTGGCGCGCAGATAGCCGCAGACGGCGTCTGCCAACGCACTGTCATCTTCGACAAGCAATATGCGCACGCCGGACCGACTTTCTGCTGGAGGAAGAGGAGAAAAAGAAGCGGGAGTCTAGCGCCGGGCGTGGTGGAGCGCCGCTTCAGGCTCGGTTCATCAGGCCCGCGTAGCCTCCCCGAGGATCCTCCAGTCTTGCTGTTTTCTTCATGTCCTTGACGCGTGCCGTACCGAATCGCCCGATGAATCCGCCCGACCGCCGCCTGGGGTGGCTGACGTTGGCCGCGCTGGCCATGCTGCTGGCGTGGGACGCCACGGGCGGCGACCTGGCGCTTGCGCGGCTGGCGGGCACGCCGCTGGGCTTTCCCTTGCGCGACAACGGCTTTCTCGTGCAGGTGATGCACGAGGGCGCGAAGGACCTGAGCTGGCTGCTCGTGGTCGCGCTGTTCGCCGCGATCCGCTGGCCGGTCGGCCTGCTGCGGCGCCTGCCTGCCGGGGCGCGCGCGCAACTCGCGCTGACGGTACTGCTGTCGGTCGCCGCGATCAGCGCGATCAAGCATGCAAGCCACACGAGCTGCCCCTGGGACCTGCGTGAATTCGGCGGTGTGGCGCACCATGTGTCGCACTGGGCCTGGAAGGTCCGCGACGGCGGCGCGGGTGGCTGCTTCCCGGCGGGACACGCTTCGGCCGCCTTCGCCTATGCCGGGGGCTTCTTCGTGCTGCGCAGGGTGTCGTCGCGCGCCGCGGCGCTCTGGCTCGGCGTGTCGCTCGCGGCTGGCCTGGCGCTGGGCCTGTCGCAGCAACTGCGCGGCGCGCACTACATGAGCCACACGCTCTGGACCGGCTGGATCTGCTGGGTGGTCGGCTTCGCCGTCGAACTGCTCGTTTCGGCGCGAGCCGCCCGACTGCCGGCCGCGCCGGCCGCGATGCATGCGGGCTCTTGACTTCGCGCTGTTCGAGCTGGTCAACGCGAGCGCCGAGGCGCCCGCGTGGAGCATCGCCTTCGCACGCTTCGCATCCGACGTGCTGCCGACGCTGCTCGCCGCGGCCATCCTTTGCGGCGCGCTGTTCGACCGCAGGCTGCGCTATGCCTGCTTCACCGCCGTGGTCAGCGTGTTGGCCGTCTGGCTCGTGGTGAACGTGTTTCGCTCGGCGCTGCCGTTTCCGCGGCCGGCGTCGTTCGGGCTGGGCGTGCAGTGGGTGCCGCAGGGCGTGCGGCCCGGCTTTCCGAGCCTGCATGCCGCGGGCACTTTCGCCGCGGCGTTCTCGCTCTGGTGGCTGCCTTGGCGCGCACCGATGTTCGCGGCGCTGGCGATCGCGGCGCTGGTCGGATGGAGCCGCGTGTTCCTGGGCCTGCATTTCCCCACCGATGTGGTGGTGGGCGCGATGCTCGCGGCGCTGGTTTCGGCCGGCGCGCAGCGCTGCGTCTCTCGGCCGCTGAATTTCGCGCTGCGCGCCCGGATGCGGCCCCGGCTGCGGGCACGAAGGACCCGCCCCGCCTGAACGCCGCCTGAACGCGCGGTTCAGGCTTCCTTCAGTTGCGCTTCCTAGAGTGGGCGCATGTCCTTCTCCCGACTCGAACCCGCGCCGCTGGCGATCACTGCGCTGCCCGCTGCAACGCCCTGGCCGGCCGCGGCCGATGCGCTCCGGGCGCGTGCCGACCGCATGCTGGCGCGGCCGCGCTCGCCGCAGCAGGTCGTCGCCTGGCTCGCGCTCTATCTTGCGGCGGCGGCCAACTGGCCGTTGTGGCGCGAGCTCGCACACCTTGGCGGTGCGCCCGCGATCTACCTGCCGACGATCGCCGGCATGGCCGAGCTGCAGATGTGCGCCACCGTGCCTCTGCTGTCGTTGACCGCCTGGCCGCGCTGGATGAAGCCGCTGTGGGCCGCGGTCGTGCTGCTGGCCGCCTTCGCGCAGCACTTCATGCTCGAATACCGCGTGGTGATGGACCCGACCATGGTCGCCAACGTGCTGCAGACCGACCCCAACGAGGTGCGCGACCTGCTGAACTGGCGCATGGCCTTCCACGTGCTGCTGGTGGCGCTGCTGCCGGCGTTGGCGCTCTGGCGCCTGCGCGTCGCGCCGGTGCGCGCGGGGTCGGGGCTCTGGCGCAATGCGGCGCTGCTGCTGCTTTCCGCGGCGGTGGCGCTGCTGGCGGCCGTGTCGATGAACCGACAGCTGGCCCCGCTGATGCGCAACAACGTGCACCTGCGCTACATGATGAACCCCGTCGCGAGCCTCTATTCGGCTGGCGCGGTGCTCGCCAGGCCGATGTTCGAGCACCGCCGCAAGCTGGTTCCGATCACCGCCGGCAC
The DNA here is from genome assembly GCA_946478645.1 of uncultured Variovorax sp. The sequence goes on along the minus strand of CAMLCW010000045.1, from coordinate 13,544 downwards.
CGCGCTCGGTGCGAGCTATGCGGGCCAGGCGCGGCCGCCGCTCTTCGTGCTGGTGGTGGGCGAGACCGCGCGGGCCGACCACTTCGGGATCGACGGGTATGCGCGCGACACCACGCCCGAACTCGCTGCACGCAAGGTGCTGAGTTGGCGCGACGTGCATTCCTGCGGCACCAACACGCTGGCCTCGGTACCTTGCATGTTCTCCCACCTCGGCAAACAGGGCTACGAAGCGCGCAAGGACGACCACGAGAACCTCGTCGACGTGCTGCAGGCCGCCGGCCTGGCCGTGCTGTGGCTCGACAACCAGGCGGGATGCAAGGGGGTCTGCGCGCGCATCCCGAGCGCTTCGGCCTACGAGGGCCTGTCACCCGCCGACAGGGCGGCGCTGTGCGATGGCGAGGAATGCCTGGACGACGTGATGCTGAAGGGCCTCGATGCGCGCATCGCCGCGCTGCCTGCAGAGCGCCGTGCAAAGGGCGTGGTACTGGTGATGCACCAGATGGGAAGCCACGGCCCGGCTTACTACAAGCGCTCGGCGCCCGATGTGAAACGCTTCCTGCCCGAATGCCGGACCAACGCGCTGGCCGAGTGCGGCCATGCCGAGCTGCTGAACGTGTACGACAACTCGATCGCCCAGACCGACCGCTTCCTGGCCCGGACCATCGACTGGCTCGACGCCCAGTCCGGACGCTACGACACGGCGCTGCTCTACCTGAGCGACCACGGCGAATCGCTCGGCGAGTACGGCCTGTTCCTGCACGGCCTGCCGTACGGCGTCGCGCCCGAGGTGCAGAAGCACGTGCCGATGGTCGCGTGGCTCGGCCGGGGCATGCGCGCGCGCCGCGGGCTCGCGCCCGGCTGCATCGAGGCGGGCCTCGATGCACCGCTCACGCACGACAACCTCTTCCACACGGTGCTCGGGCTGATGGACGTGGCCAATCCGGCCTACCGGCGCGCGCTCGATGCGCTGGCCTCGTGCCGCAGCCGGGCCTGAGCGGCAGGCGCTACTTCTTCTCGCGCGGCACCCGGCCCATCAGGAAGAACTCGGGGTTCGGCGGCATGCCGCTGAAGCTCGCGATGCGGTTGCTCAGGCCGAAGAAGGCCGTGATCGACGCGATGTCCCAGATGTCCTCGTCGTCGAAGCCGTGCGCATGCAGCGCTGTGAAATCGGCCTCCTCGATCTCGTGCGAGCGTTCGCAGACCTTCATCGCAAAGTCGAGCATCGCGCGCTGGCGCGGCGTGATGTCGGCCTTGCGGTAGTTGACCGCCACCTGGTCGGCCACCAGCGGCTTCTTCTCGTAGATGCGCAGCAGCGCGCCGTGCGCCACCACGCAGTAGAGGCACTTGTTGGCCGCGCTGGTGCTGGTGACGATCATCTCGCGGTCGCCCTTGGTGAGCGAGCCTTCCTCCTTCAGCATCAGCGCGTCGTGGTAGGCGAAGAACGCGCGCCACTCGGCCGGGCGGCGCGCAAGGCCGAGGAACACGTTGGGCACGAAGCCGGCCTTCTCCTGCACCGTGAGGATGGCGGTGCGGATGTCGTCGGGCAGGTCCTCGAGTTCGGCGAGAGGGTAGCGATCGGCCATGGTGGTCTCCTTGATGTGATACCGGATCATAGGCAGCCACGCGTTTGGGCGGTGTCTGGTGCAAGATCGCGGCGGACCCACGCCCCACTTACCCATGATCACCCTTCACCATTGCGTCAGCGCACGCTCGTTCCGGCCCCTCTGGATGCTCGAGGAGATCGGCGTCGACTACGAGCTCAGGATGCTGCCGTTCCCGCCGCGCGTGCTGTCGCGGCCGTACCTCGAGGTCAATCCGCTGGGCACGGTGCCGCTGATGTCCGATGGCGCGATGCGCATGACCGAATCGGCCGCGATCTGCCAGTACCTGGCCGCCCGGTACGCGCCGGGCCGGCTGGACGTCGGGACCGGCGAAGCCGACTTCGGTCCTTACCTCAACTACCTCCATTTCGGCGAGGCGACCCTGACCTTTCCGCAGACGCTGGTGCTGCGCTATGCGCACTTCGAAGCGCCGGAGCGCAAGCAGCCGCAGGTGGCCGAGGACTACGGCAAGTGGTTCCTCGCGCGGCTGCGCACGCTCGAGCCCTTGCTGGCCGAGCGCGAGCATCTCTGCGCGGGACGCTTCACCGCAGCGGATGTGTCGGTCGGCTATGCGTTGCTGCTGGCCGGACACCTGGGCTTCGGCCCGCAGTTCACACCCGCCGTGGCGGCCTACTGGGAGCGCCTGCGAAAGCGGCCGGGCTTCGAGGCCGCGATCGCTGCGCAATCACGCGCTGCCGAAGCGCAGGGCGTTTCCGCGACGCCGGCGCCCGACCTCAGGAGATGAAAGTGATCCGCCCTTCAAAGCTGTTCGGCAACACGCTGCTGTTGCTTGCCACCCTGGTTTCGGTGGCGCAGGCCCAGCGGCCGGCCGAATGGCGCAGCGCCTCGGCCGCCGAGCAGGCCCTGGATGCGGCGGCATTCGCAGGCATCGACCGGGCCATCAGGGACGATGCGCCCGACGTGCAGAGCGCGGTCGTCGTGCTGCAAGGCCGCGTCGTCTACGAGTTCTACCGCGACGGTTCGCCGGAGACGCTGCGCAACGTGCACTCGGTGGCCAAGAGTGCGCTGTCGACGCTGGTTGGCATCGCGCTGGGCCAGGGACACCTCGCGAGCCTCGACCAGCCTGTGGTCTCGCTGCTGCCCGAGTGGGCGGGCCTGAACGCCGATCCCCGCGCTGCAGCGATCACGGTGCGCCATCTGCTGACGATGACGGCCGGCTTCGGTGTCGACGATCCCACGGGAACCGCCCCGGCAGGGAAGCCGCAGGACGCCTGGAAGCGGCCGATGCGCAACGACCCTGGCCGGGCCTTCGCCTACGACAACGCGCTGATTCCGGTGTTGTCCGTGGTGCTCGAGAAAGCCACCGGCATGCCGGTCCAGGACTATGCCCGGCGGCACCTGGTCGAACCGCTCGCGCTGGCCGAGCCTTCCTATCGGCAAGGACTGGGAATGCGCACGCTCGACATGGCAAAGCTCGGCCAGCTCCATCTGCAGGACGGCCAGTGGGCGGGCCGGCAGATCCTGCCCGAGCCCTATGTCCGCGAAGCCACGCGCCGCTGGAGCGAAGGCGGCCTGCCGCTGTCTTTGCCTTATGGCTACATGTGGTGGGTGGTGCGCTCGAATGCCGTCCGCCCGACCTTCATGGCGGCCGGGTACGGCGGGCAGTTCGTCTGGGTCTATCCGCCGCTCGACCTGGTGATCGCGACCACCTCGGCGGTTTCGCGCGACGCCCCGCAGCGCTTTCAGGCGATGAAGCTGATCCGTGGGCCGTTGTACGCGGCCGCCCAGCGGCGCGCCAAAGAGTTACCCCGTTGATACGTCGGGCCGGGCGCCAACTTCGGCCTCGATCACTGCGCGCTCGCTCTCGTCCTTGAGGCCGACGCCCGTCAGCCCGCGGCGCAGCGCCTCGCGCATGAGCCAGGCCAGCCTGAACGCCGCCGCGTCGCAGGGCAGGCCTTCGGGGCGCACGTTCGAGATGCAATTGCGCTCGGCGTCGTGGCGGCCGCGCTTCGGCGCATGGGTCAGGTAGATGCCGAGGCTGTCGGGCGAACTGAGTCCGGGCCTTTCGCCGATGAGCATGACCGACAGGGCCGCGCCGAACAGCGCACCGATCTCGTCGGCCAGCGCCACGCGCGCCTGCGTCGCGACCACCACGGGCGCGAAGCGGATGCCGGCCGGCAACAGCGGGCGCAGTGCGGCGAGCAGTGGCGCGGCATGGCGCGCAACGGCGAGCGACGAAAGGCCATCGCCCACCACGATGCAGACCTCGCACGGCCCGGGCGTGGCGACGGCGCGCAGGCGCTCGGCGTCCTCGGGGTCGAGCTGGCGGCCGAGGTCGGGGCGGCGCAGGTAGGCGGCGCGGTCGCCGGCGCGGCTGCGCGCGCGAAGCACCTGCCAGTGCTGCGCGCGCAGCGCGGCGTCGAGCGCATCGACATCGAGCGCCGCATGGATCGCGTCGCGCGCCATCGCATGGGCCCAGCCGAAGCGCAGGATCTCGTCGGTCGGCATGCCGGCGCCGGCGCGGCCCAGCGCGAGCCGTGCGGGCGTGGCCGAACGCCATGCCGACCAGGAGTTGGGGGTGACGGGGCCGTCGTCGTTCACTGGTGCACCCTTGGCGCTGCGCTCATGGCGCGAGTGTGGCCAGCCCGCCCATGTCGGCCAGCAGCCGGTTGGACGAGGACGAAGAGGGCGGCGCGAGCCGGCCGGTGCCATCGGTGATCTGCATGCGCTGCAGCCAGGCCTCGAACTCGGGCGCGCGCTTCAGGCCGAGGGTCTGGCGCAGGAACAGCGCGTCGTGGAACGAGGTGCTCTGGTAGTTGAGCATCACGTCGTCGGCGCCCGGCACGCCCATGATGAAGTTGATGCCCGCGCTGCCGAGCAGCACCAGCAGGTTGTCCATGTCGTCCTGGTCGGCCTCGGCATGGTTGGTGTAGCAGATGTCGCAGCCCATCGGCAAGCCGAGCAGCTTGCCGCAGCAATGGTCCTCGAGGCCGGCGCGGATGATCTGCTTGCCGTCGTAGAGGTACTCGGGGCCGATGAAGCCGACGACGGTGTTGATCAGGAGCGGTTTGTAGCGCCGCGCGAGCGCATAGGCGCGCACTTCGCAGGTCTGCTGGTCGACGCCGAAGTTCGCGTCGGCCGACAGCGCGCTGCCCTGGCCGGTCTCGAAGTACATGAGGTTGTGGCCGACGGTGCCACGGTTCAGGGCCTGCGCCGCGGCATGGGCCTCGTCGAGCAGCGCGGGCGTCACGCCGAAGGAGAGGTTCGCTTTTTCAGTGCCTGCGATCGACTGGAACACCAGGTCGACCGGCGCACCCGCTTCGGCGAGCCTGAGCGTGTGGGTCACGTGCGTGAGGACGCAGCTCTGGGTCGGGATCTCGAAGCGCTGGATCACTTCGTCGAGCATGTGCAGCAGGCGCTCGAGCACCGGCAGGCTGTCCGACACCGGATTGATGCCGATCACCGCGTCGCCCGCGCCGTAGAGCAGGCCGTCTAGCGTGGACGCGGCCACGCCGCGCAGATCGTCGGTGGGGTGGTTGGGCTGCAGCCGCACCGCGAGGTGGCCCGGCAGGCCGAGGGTGTTGCGAAAGCGCGTGACGACGCGGCACTTGCGCGCGACCGAGACCAGGTCCTGGTTGCGCATGAGCTTGGACACGGCCGCAACCATCTCTGGCGTGAGCCCCGGTGCAAGCGCGGCGAGCGCCTCGGTGCTCGCCTGTTCCGACAGCAGCCAGTTGCGGAAGTCGCCGACCGTGAGGTGCGACACCGGCGCGAAGGCCGCCTCATCGTGGCTGTCGATGATGAGCCGGGTGATGTTGTCGCTCTCGTAGGGAATCAGCGCTTCGTTCAGGAACTGCCTGAGCGGCGTCTGTGCGAGCACATGGCGCGCCGCCATGCGCTGCTGCGCGCTGGTTGCGCCGATGCCTGCAAGCGCGTCGCCCGAGCGCGCGGGGCTGGCCGCGGCCATGACGTGGCGCAGCGTGTCGAAAGCGAAGACCTGGCCGGCAATGGTGGTGCGGTAGCGCATCTCGATGTCCTTCGGTCGGTGGATGTTGACAGTGCGCCACCCCCAAGGCAAGGGGCGATGCGCCGCTCGCCATAATCGGTGTCTTCATCCATTCCCCGAGGTGTTTTCCAGTGAAGTCTTCCTCTTCGTCGTCGCTCCTTTGTGCCGCCCTGGTTTCGCTCTGCGCGGTCGCCACCGCATGGGCCCAGTCGGCACCCGTCACCACCGCGAGCGGCCTGGTCTACCAGTCGCTCAAGGAAGGCAGCGGCGCATCGCCCGCCGCGACCGACGTGGTCAAGGTGCACTACCGCGGCACCTTCCCCGACAGCGGCAAGGAGTTCGACAGCTCCTACAGCCGCGGCGAGCCGACCGAATTTCCGCTCAACGGCGTGATCCCGTGCTGGACCGAAGGCGTGCAGAAGATGAAGCCCGGCGGCAAGGCCAAGCTGACCTGCCCGCCCGCGATCGCCTACGGTGCGCGCGGCGCGGGCGGCGTGATCCCGCCGAACGCGACGCTCAACTTCGAGGTCGAGCTGGTATCGGTCAAGAAGCGCTAGCCCGCGCGCGCGGCGGCCATCGGCCCGGCCGCGCAGGAAAGAGTGTGCAGTCCGTCACGCCGCGCGCATCGGCGTCGCGCGTTGCGGGTGGACGAAGGACCTTCTCGTTTCTCGCCCTCCCATAATGCGCCGGCGTGTCCCGGGGGACGCGGCGGGAGATCAACGACATGTGCACACTCGGCGGCCTGCCCCGGCAAGGGAGGCCCGGATGACCTGGCTGGCATTCTCGATCGCGGGCACCGTGATCGGCGCGTTCGCCGGCCATTCGATCTGCGGTTGCCATGACGCGGCCGATGCCGCCGGCGCTGCGCTCGGGGTCTTGTACGCAGCCGCAGGCGGGGCGATCGGCGTCGTGGCCGGCGCCCTGGCCGCGGCTTTCGTCACGCTCGCCAACAGCCACGAACACAACGCCCCCGAACCCTCGACGGCCGGCACGGCAGCCGGCGCGGAATGGGTTCACGGCCACATGCCATGCCCGCATTCGGGGCTATGGCTCGCCCGGGTTGCCGACGACCATCCGCAGGCCGGCCGGTTCAATGGGTGGGGGCGAACGGCCCGCGTCACGCGCGGCGAGTGCTTTCCCGACCCCGCGGGCATGCTCGCCGGCGTCAGCCGGGCCGACGTGATGTGGAAGTGCGTGGACGACTTCGTCGGCTGACGCCCGCAGCGCCGCCGCTCCTAGCCGGTTCGTTCACAGCGCTCAGCCCGGCTGGAACTGGTAGAGCCAGGTTTCGGTCAGCGTCTGGTCGCCGTTCTTCAGGTAGAGCCGCATGTCGATGGGCTCGGTGCCTTCGGGCGTGAAGTCGAACTGCGCGCGCCAGTGGCCCGGCACGCCATTGGGCACCGCCTCGGCAAAGACGTAAGAGAACTTGCCGCGCGGTGCGGTCAGCACGAGTTCGGGCTTGACGCCGAAGGGCACGGTGGTCAGCGGTTGGCCGACGAACTCGACCATGAACTTGCGCACGCCCGCCGGCCGCGGCTGGCCCGGCTGGCCGCCGCGGCCGATGCGCGTGGCCACGCAGCGTGCGAGCGGCGACGGAAACGGCTCCTGGTCGGTCCAGTGCAGCCGGTACTTGAGGTTGTAGCTCGAGCCGGCCTTGGCTTCGGCCTTGGGCACCCAGAAGGCGACGACGTTGTCGTGGATCTCGTCGTCGGTCGGGATCTCGATCAGTTGCACCGAGCCTTCGCCCCAGTCGCCGAGCGGCTCGATCCAGAGGCTCGGGCGCTTCTCGTAGTTGACGCCGTCCTGGTAGTTGTCGAAGGCCCGGTCGCGCTGCAGCAGGCCGAAGCCGCGCGGGCGCGTGTCGGCGAAGGCCGAGGCGCGCGTCTGCGTCGGGTTGTTGAGCGGGCGCCAGATGCGCTCGCCCGCGCCGTTCCAGATCGCGAGGCCGTCGGAGTCGTGCACTTCGGGGCGCCAGTCGATGGCGGTGGGCTTCACGGTTTCCGAGTACCAGTACATCGAGGTCAGCGGCACCAGGCCGAGGCGCGCGACGTCGCGGCGCAGGAAGATGCGCGAATCGATGTCCATGATGACCGCCTTGCCGCGCTGCATGACGAACTTGAAGACACCCGTGACGCTCGGCCCTTCGAGCAGCGCGTAGACGGTCATCGAGGTGGTGTTGTCGGCCGCGGGCGTTTCGAAGTAGAAGCGCGTGAAGTTGGGGAATTCCTCGGGCTTTTCGGGTACCGCCACGTCGAGCGCGATGCCGCGGGCCGAGAGGCCGTACTGGTAGAGCTCGCCGATCGCGCGGAAGTACGAGGCGCCCAGGAAAGCCACCCAGTCGTTCTTCTGCCAGTCGAGCTTGGACTGGTCGCCGAAGCGGCTTTCCTGCAGGCGGAAGCCCGCGAAGCCGGCGCCCGCGGGCAGCGCGCGCGCGGGGCTGTCGGGCGGCATCGAGAAATACGAAGGGTTGTAGCGCACCTCGCGCGCGAACATGTCGCCGCCGGCGTTTTCGAGCACGTGCATGCGAACCGGCACCTGGAAGAAGCGGCCCAGGTGGAAGAAGGTGACGGGAAATGCGCCGGGGCCGTCGCGGAACAGGGCGTTGGCGGGGTCGAAGCGGATCTTGCCGTGGGCGTCGTAGTCGATCTTCTCGAGCACTTCGGGCGCCAGCGGCTTGGGGCCGGCGTAGGACTGGCCGGCCAGACGCCGGGCATGGGCCACGAGGCCGTCGAACGAAAAGGGCGAGGGCTGGCTCAGCTGCAGGCCATTGGCGGCCAGTGCCTCTTCGGGCAGTCCAAGGGCGGCGAGTGCGGCGGCGGCACCACCTGCGGCGAGGAAGGATCGGCGATCGAGCATGTAGGTTGGCGTCGTTTCGTGCGGATTGGAAAGGGGAGAGTGTGGCAGGCCGAGGCAGCACAATGCTGCAGCACGCCCTGAAGCAGCGAGCATGCCTGCTGCCCGGGCGCCGCCGCGTCAGCCAACCCGCGCTTTTGCAGCCGGACGGGCGCCGATCTTGAAAGATTTGTAGGTTTATGTTTCGGGCCCGTCGACGGCCTCCAGCGCGTACACGGCATAGGCCGGTACGCCGAACAGCAGCATCGCGAACGTCCCGAACAGTGAATAGGGCAGGCCGGCGCCCTCGAGGAGGCGGTGGGTGGCGGCCAGCCGCAGGCGCGGATGGGCCTCGGCGAGCTCGGTGGGACGGCGCACGCCCCAGAGAAACTCGGCGCCGGTGGCGCGCACCGAAGGATGCCGCGCCGCCTGGCCCACGCCGAGCCAGCAGATCGCATCGAAGGCCAGCACCGACCCCGCGGGCGCACGTTCGCCGAAGGTGGCGAGCACCGCATGCACCTGCGCCGGCTTCAGGTACATCAGCACGCCCTCGGAGAAGAGGAACACCGGCTGCGCACCGCGGCGCCGGCGCGCGGGCAGCGCCAGCTGTTCCCACCAGTCGGGCTGCGCGAGGTCGAGCGCGCGCTCGTCGTGGCGCGGGCCGAGCCTGGGGATCAACTCGCGGCGCAGGTCGAGCACTTCGGGCAGGTCGGCATCGGTGAGCCGGCATTCCCCGTCGTCGAGCCACTGGAAGTAGTGGCTCAGGCCGCAGCCCATGTTCACCGCCCGGGCGCCCGGATGGCGCTGGAAGAACTGCTGCGCCAACGCGCGCAGGTGGCGCGTGCGCTTGAGGATGCCGTAGATCGTGGTCCGGTCCTCGGGCAGCGCGTCACCGTCGTCGCGGATCCTTTCGAGGATCGAGGCGGCATAGGCGTCGCGCACCGCGAGCTGCGGAAACATCGTGTCGCCGGACGCGCGCGCCGCGAGCGGAATGCGCAGCGTGGAAGGCACCGCGGCCAGGCGCCGCACGGCGTTGCCCCGGGTCATGGTCGATCGAACGAAGGCATGCCCCAGTCTGGCCGCTGCCGCGCCCGGCGGCAAGTCAGACTTTAGGTTCTGCCCCCTTCGCGAAGGAACGGCGCGCTTGCTGCCTACTTGGCCGTGGGCATCACGAACTCGGCGCCCTTGGGCGTGCTTTCGGGCCAGCGCTGCATGATCGACTTCTGCTTGGTGTAGAAGCGCACGCCTTCTTCGCCGTAGGCATGCATGTCGCCGAACAGCGAGCGCTTCCAGCCGCCAAAGCTGTGCCAGGCCATCGGCACCGGGATCGGCACGTTGATGCCGACCATGCCCACCTGGATGCGGCGGCCGAACTCGCGCGCCACGTTGCCGTCGCGCGTGAAGCAGCTCACGCCGTTGCCGAACTCGTGGTCGTTGACCAGGTCGATGGCTTGCTGGAAGTTCGCGACCCGCACGCAAGAGAGCACCGGGCCGAAGATCTCTTCCTTGTAGATGCGCATCTCGGGCGTGACGTGGTCGAACAGCGTGCCGCCCATCCAGAAACCGTCGCCGCAGCCCGCACCCGCGGTGTTGCCGTCGAACTGGCGGCCGTCGACCAGCAGCTTCGCGCCTTCCTTCTCGCCCAGTGCGATGTAGCCGGTGATGCGCTCGTGCGCCGCGCGCGTGACGATCGGGCCCATCTCGGCCGCCAGGTTCTCGCCGTCGAGCACCTTGAGCGCCTTCGTGCGCTCGATGAGCTTCGGAATGACCTTGTCGGCCGCATCGCCCACGAGCACCGCCACGCTGATCGCCATGCAGCGTTCGCCGGCCGAGCCGTAGCCCGCGCCGATCAGCGCATCGACGGTCTGGTCGATGTCGGCGTCAGGCATCACCACCATGTGGTTCTTCGCGCCGCCGAGCGCCTGCACGCGCTTGCCGTGGCGTGCGCCGGTCTCGTAGATGTAGTTGGCGATCGGGGTCGAGCCGACGAAGCTCACGGCCTTGACGTCGGGGTGCTCGAGCAGCGCGTCGACCGCGACCTTGTCGCCCTGCACCACGTTGAACACGCCGTCGGGCAGGCCGGCTTCCTTCAGCAGCTCGGCGATGCGCAGCGAGGGCGTGGGGTCGGTCGGGCTCGGCTTGAGCACGAAGGTGTTGCCCGCGGCGATGGCCACCGGGAACATCCACATCGGCACCATCACCGGGAAGTTGAAGGGCGTGATGCCCGCGACCACGCCCAGGGGCTGGCGCAGCGTCCAGTTGTCGATGCCGGTGGAGACCTGGTCGGTGAAGTCGCCCTTGAGCAGCTGCGGGATGCCGCAGGCGAACTCGACGATGTCGATGCCGCGCGAGACCTCGCCCTGCGCGTCGGTGAAGACCTTGCCGTGCTCGGCCGTGATCATGTGGGCGAGCTCGTCCTTGTGCAGGTTCAAGAGCTCGAGAAACTTGAACATCACGCGCGCACGGCGGATCGGCGGCGTGTCGGCCCACTTCGGGAACGCGGCCTGGGCCGCGGCAACGGCCGCGTCGACGTCGGCCGGGCCGGCCAGCACGACCTTGCCGGTGACCTTGCCCGAGGCCGGGTTGGTGACGTCCTGCGTGCGGTCGGAGCCGCCGGCGGTGCGCTGGCCGCCGATAAAATGCGCGATCTGTGTGGTCATGGGATGGGGTGCCAGGGTTGAAGCGATGGCCCCAGTCTAGGAAAGCGGGCGCGGCTTGCCTAGGTGCCACGATTGAACTGTTTGTTCGCCATAGTGAACAATGCAGCCATGGAATCGCAAAAAGCCGAGTCGCTCTGGACCCATCTGCACTGGCTCATCGTGCTGGGCCAGCAGGGCAGCTACACCGCCGCCGCCGCGCGCCTGGGCGTGAGCAAGGCCGCCATGAGCCAGCGCATCGCCGAGCTCGAGCGCGCCGCGGGCGTGCCGCTGGTGCGGCGCACCACGCGCAGCATGCGGCTCACCGAGGCCGGCCAGCAGTTGGTCGACCAGACCCGCGAGCCCTTCGAGCAGATCGCGCACAGCTTCCTGAAGGCGCAGGACCATGCGGGCGAGCCGCGCGGACTGGTGCGCGTGACCGCGCCGGTGGCGCTCGGCCGGCAGCAGTTGCTGCCGCGGCTGGCCGAGTTTCTGCTCGCGCATCCGGCGATCCGCATCGAGATGGAGCTGTCGGACCGCCTCAGCTCGCTGGCGACCGAGGGCTTCGACCTGGCGGTGCGGCATGCGGCCTCGCCGCCCGACACGCACGTGGCCTGGCGCCTGTGCGACACGCGCTCCGTGCTGGTGGCCAGCCGCGCCTACCTGCGCCGCAAGGGCACGCCGCTGGCGCCGGCGATGCTGGCCGACCACGATTGCCTGCACTATCCGCGCGGGCAGGAAACCAATGTGTGGTCTTTCGAACGGCGCAACACGCGCGCGCGCCAGGCCGGCCGCGTGACGGTGCCCATTGCCGGGCCGCTCGCCGCCAACAACAGCGAAGCGCTGCGCGATGCGGCGCAGGCGGGCCTGGGCATCGCGCTCCTGCCCGACTTCAGCGCGCAGTCGGGCCTGCAGGCGGGCAAGCTGGTCGAGGTGCTGCCCGACTGGCAGCCCACGGGCGCGTTCGCCGACCGCATCTACGCGATACGGCCCTATTCGCTGCACATTCCGCGCGCGGTCGACCTGTTCGTGGGGCACCTGCGCGAGACCCTCGGCGAGGGATTTCCGCTGCCCTGAGCCGCAGCGATCGGCGCCGGTCAGCGCCCGTCGATCCCGAGCACCGACAGGATCACGGCGCCGAGCGTCAGCGCCACGGGCAGCTGGCGTGCGGCAAGTGCATGCAGCCGCGCGGTGGGCAGCTTCTGGGCGCGCAACTGGCTCTGTTCCGAATGAAGGGCGGTGGACATGGCGAGACTCCTTTTCCTGAGTGGCTGCGGACGACTGCCCGCATGCCTTCACGATAGGCCTCGGCCCGCGCCCCGGCACACGGCTTTCGGCGACACCGCGTTTCCGTTTCTGCAACGATGTTCAGCCTGCGATCAGCTTCTGCACCAGCTCCGCGGTGGTGCCGGCCGCGTACTTGCGCATCAGCCGCGCGCGGTGCAGCTCGACCGTGCGGTGGCTGATGCCGAGCGCTTTGCCAATCTCCTTGGACGTGAGCCCGCGCATCACCTGCGCCGCCACCTCGCGCTCGCGCGGCGTGAGCTCGGCCTTGTCGGCGCGCCGCGCGCCCAGGTCCTCGAAGGTCCAGATGCCGGCTTCGTGCGGCGCCTCGCGGTTGAGCGCCTGGCCGGTGACGTGGCACCAGAAGGTCTCGCCCGCCATGGCGCCGTGCAGGGCGCCGAGCCGCTTCATCATGCGGTTGTCGGCATAGTGGCCGCTGGCGTTGAGAAAGGGCTCCATGCGCTTGCCGATGCGCTCGAACTCGGCCACGCTCGGGTACAGGATGCTGAACGAATGCCCCAGCAGCGCCGAGGGCGTTGCGCCGAAAATTTCGCACACGCGCCGGTTGCAGGCGACGATGGCGCGGTTGCGCGACACCACCATGCCGACGGGCGCCTGCTCGAAGGCGAGGCGGTAGTCGATCTCAGGCAGCGCGCGCTCGGGCATCGGGGGTCACCATTACGAAATACTACGTATGCGGGTACGTAGTATCGTTCAGGGCTTTCCTTCCACCCACTCTCCATTCATCCACCAAGGAGTTCGAGTGAACAAGATTTATCCCTCCGCAGACGCGGCACTCAAGGGGGTCGTGGCCGACGGGCAGATGCTCGCGGTCGGCGGCTTCGGCCTGTGCGGCATTCCCGAGGCGCTGATCGAGGCGCTCAAGGACACCGGCGTGCAGAACCTCACCGTAATCTCGAACAACGCGGGCGTCGACGGCTTCGGCCTTGGCAAGCTGCTCGAGACGCGCCAGATCAAGAAGATGATCGCGTCGTACGTGGGCGAGAACAAGGAGTTCGAGCGCCAGTACCTGGCGGGCGAACTGGCACTCGAGTTCACGCCGCAGGGCACGCTGGCCGAGAAGCTGCGCGCGGGCGGCGCGGGCATTCCGGCCTTCTTCACCAAGACCGGCGTCGGCACCCAGGTGGCCGAAGGCAAGGAACTGCGCGAGTTCGACGGCGAGACCTACGTGATGGAGCGCTCGCTGGTGCCCGACGTGGCGCT
>CAMLCW010000044.1 GCA_946478645.1 uncultured Variovorax sp. | reverse complement strand
GGCCCACGATGTCGGTCGAGGTGCCGGCCGCGAACGGCACGATCAGCTTGATCGGCCGGGCATCGCCGCTGTGCTGGGCCCAGGCCGCGCCCTGCAGCAGCGGCAGCGCGGCGGCCAGCGCCGCCGTTGCCGCGAGCGTGCGGCGCTTCATGCCGCGGCCTTTCCGAAGCCGGCGGGCAGCACGCCGTCGTACTGCAGCTCGCGCGTGGCCTGGTAGGAAAGCGCGAACCCGCTCGGCGTCTCGGCTTCTTCCGCGAGGTGCGCGATCAGGCCCGCGGTGCGCGCAAGGATCGGCACGCCGCGCAGCGACGCGACCGGAAAGCCCACGCCGAGCAGCACCGCCGGGATCGCGGCCGAGACGTTCATGCGCAGGTCCTTGCCGACGATGCCCGGGATCGCGTCTTCGAGCGCCTGCGCGATGCGCACGTAGCGCAGGTCGGCGCCGGCCTCGGTGGCCATTTCGATCAGCCGGTCAACGCGTGGGTCGCGCGCCTTGTGCAGCGGATGGCCGTAGCCCGGGATCGCGGCGCGCGCCGCCTTGAGCCGGCCGATGGCTTCGGCGGCCGCATCCTCGAGCGGCGTGCCGTCGTCGGTGCGCGCCGCCACCTCGACGAACAGGCGCCCGGCCGTTTCGGACGCACCGAGGATCACCGAGCCGCAGCCGAGGATGCCGGCCGCCACCGCACCCTGCAGCGCGTCGGGTGCCGCCGCGAAGGTCATGCGGCTGGCCTGCACGCTAGGCACCAGCCCGTGCTCGGCGATCGCGACCAAGGTGGCGTTGAGCACCGCGCTGCAGGCGGCGTCGGGACGCCGGCCGGTCAGCAGCAGGAAGAAGTAGTCGGCGAACGACAGCTGGCCGATGAGGTCGCGGCACAGGTCCTGGCCGCGCACGACGATGGTGTGTTCGTCCGAGGTGCAGATCGCGCTGCGCGGGAGGGTGGATTTTCCGATCTTCATTGGGGGTTCCTTCAGGCGTGGCGAGGTTCGAGGCGAAAGTCGTAGTGCGCCGACCAGTAGGGCGTCTCGCGCAGCTGCCCGTCGGGCGCGCGGCCCGCGGGATGGGCTTCGAAGTCGACGATGAGCCGCGGACGCACGCCGAACACGGCGTCGGATTCGATGTAGGGGCTGCCGGCCACGAACAGGTGCGTGGTCACCGGCACATGGTCCGGCGCCGAGACCATCATGTGGATGTGGCCCGGGCGGTTGGGATGCCGGCCCATCGCATCGAGCATGCGGCCCACCGGGCCATCGACCGGGATCGGGTAGTAGCTCGGGCGAATCGACCAGAACCAGTAGCGGCCCTCGTGGTCGGTGCGGATGCGGCCGCGCGCGGCCATGCCCGCGCCCTCGACCTGCATGTCATACACGCCTTCGCCGTCGCCCGACCAGATGTCGAGCAGCGCGCCGGCGAGCGGGCGCCCTTCGGTGTCGGTGACGCGGCCGCTGTAGAAGGTGGGCTCGCCGCGCGCGCCCTGTGCCACGTCGGCGCCGAGCGGCAGCTCGGGCGCGCCTTCCCAGTAGAACGGGCCCTGCACGGTGGCGTGCGTGGGCTCGTTGATCTCGCTGAGCTCGGTGGCTTCGGTGGCCTGGCCGCTGCGCCTGCCGGCTGCGGCGCGCAGCTGCTCGAGGATCACCACCATCATCGAGGCGCCGAGCGTGTCCGACAGTAGGATGAACTCCTGGCGTCGGTCGGTGCAGGCCTGGCCCGTGGCGGTCAAGAACTCGATGCCCTGCATCCATTCGTGGGGCTGCAGGTCCACCTCGCGGATGAAGGCATGCAGGTGCGTGATGAGCGAGCGCATCACCTGCGCGAAGCGCGCGTCGCCGGCGCCCTCCAGCCGCTGCAGCACGGCCTGCGTCAGCTCGTCTTGGTTCGATGGGGTCATGGGGCTTGTCTCCTTGTTTTCTTGCAATGTCATCAGCCGGCGGTGCTGCCGGCCTGGCCGAGCCGCTGGCGGATCGGATCGACGATCGCCGCGTTGTCGGCGCCGAGCACCGGCGGGGCGCTGACCGCGAGCGCGCGTTCGCCGTCGAAGCTCACGGGCGAGCGGATGGTGTGCCATTCGCCGCCTTCGGGATGCGGCGCGCTCACCTGCAGCTGCAGGTGCAACGCCTGCGGGTCTTCCATCGCCTCGCGCGTGTCGTACATCGGCGCATGTGGCACGTCCTCGGCCTCGAGCCGCGCGCACCATTGCGCGCGTGGGCGCTGGCGGAACAGCTCGCCGAGCAGCGCGATCAGGTCCTCCTGGTGCGCGATGCGGGCCTCGCGCGAGGCGAAGCGCGCGTCGGCGAACAGGCGCGGCCGCTCGATCGCATTCGCCAGCCCTTGCCAGAACTTCTCGGGCGAAGACATGTGCAGCGCGATCCACAGCCCGTCGGCGCACTCGAGCACATACGACTGCGACACGCTGGGCCGGCTGAACGGGCCCATGACCTCGCTCTCCGAGAAGTAGTGCGTGAACGCATCGAGGTTGAAGTGGCACATCGCTTCGAGCATCGAGACCTCGACCGAACGCCCCTGGCCGGTGCGGCCGCGCTCGACCAGCGCGCCGAGCACGCCGTAGGCGGCATAGAAGCCGGTCATCGCATCGGCGAGCGCAGGCCCCACCACGCGCGGATGGGCCGGGTTCACCAGCAGCTTGAGGAAGCCGCTCGCGGCCTGCGCCACGGTGTCGTAGGCCGGGCGGCCGGCCGCCGGGCCGGTCTGCCCGAAGCCGCTGATCGCGCAATAGACCAGCCGCGGATTGAGGGCGCGCAGCCGCGCCTCGCCCGCGCCCAGCCGCTCGGCCGCGCCGGGGCGAAAGTTCTGGATGTAGACGTCGGCGTCCTTCACCAGCTCGTCGAACACGGCCGCGTCCGCGGGCAGCTTCGGGTTCAGCGTGATGCTGCGCTTGTTGCGGTTGTAGGTCTGGAAATGCGGGCTGTAGAGGCCGCCGCGAAAGGCGCGGAACGGATCGCCCGCGCCGGGCTGTTCGATCTTGACCACCTCGGCGCCGAGGTCGGCGAGGAACATGCCTGCGGCCGGCCCCGTGATGAACGTGCCTTGCTCCAGCACCTTGATGCCGCTGAGGACTTGATGCACCGGGTCGTCTCCTGTCGTTGTTGCGGGGTGGGCGAACTCTAGGTGGCGGCCGCAGATTGTGAAAATGATTGTTTTCCATCGTTACCATCGATGGCATCGATCAACGCACCGGGCAAGCCCATGGAACTCCGGCACCTGCGCTACTTCATCGCCCTGGCGGGCTCGCTCAACTTCACGCGCGCGGCCGAGCGCCTGCATGTGACGCAATCGACGCTGTCGCACCAGATCAAACAGCTCGAGGAAGAGCTCGGCACGCCGCTGGTCGACCGCATCGGCAAACGCGTGGCACTGACCGACGCCGGCGACGAGTTCCTGCACTACTGCACCAAGGCGCTGCACGAGATCGACCTCGGCCTCGGCGCGCTGCGGCAGGATCGTTCGGAGGTGGCGGGCGAGCTGCGCGTGGGCTCGACCCACACCTTCAACCTCGGCTTCATTCCGGACTGCATTGCCAGCTTCCATGCGCGCCATCCGCGCGTGAAGGTGGTGGTGGAAGAACTCTCGGCCGACCAGATCGCGGCGCGCCTGGCCGAGCGCACGCTCGACCTCGGCATCGCCTACCGGCCGGCCGCGCCCGGGCCGCTGCAGTTCGAGCCGCTCTACAACGAGGAGATGGTGCTGGTGGTGGCGAAGAAGCATCCGCTTGCGCGGCGCAAGCGCGTGCGCATGGTGGAACTGCACCGGCTGCCGATGGCGCTGCTGCCGGCCAGCTTCGCCACGCGCCAGATGCTCGATGAGTGCTTTCGCTCGTGCGGCGCGGCGCCGCACGTGGTGGCCGAGATCAACACGCTGGCGCCGATGATGGACCTGGTCGCCAAGACGCAGCTCGCGTCGATCGTGGCCGCCAACGTGGTGAACCCGCTGTCGGGGTTGGTGGTGGTGCGGCTCGAGAGCCCCACGCCCGTGCGCACGCCGGGCATGCTGTGGTCGCCGGCCGCGCGCGACGTGGCGGCCACGCGCGCGTTCTCGGCCATCGTGCGCAAGCTGGCGCTGCATGGCAGCCTGCAGCGGGCGGCGGTGGAAACGCGCTAGCTCTCGAGCCCGCCCGGCTGGATCGCCAGCTTGGCCTCGACCAGCGCCGCGCGCACTGCCTCGGTCCAGGCGTGGTGCAGGCGGTCGTTGACATCGCCCGCGCGGCGCACGGCGCAGATGTCGAAGTGCGGCGCGTCGTCGCCGAGCGTGATCACGCGCACCGGAAACTGCTCGAACAGCGCCCGGTTCAGCACCTGCAGCACCGAGAAGCCCAGCCCGGCATGCACCATCGCGACGATCGCGGCCGCATTGTCGAGCTCCATGAAGCTGCGCTTCTGCGGCACCATGCTGCGCACGAAGCGCGTGGCCATCGCGCCGGTCGTGGTGGCGCGGCTGTAGCGCAGCCAGTCGAGCGAACGCATGAGCTGCGGCAGCCGCGCGCGCTCCCGCGCGATGGAAGAGGGCCGCGCCCGCGCCCGCGCCGGCTCGGCGTCGGGCGGTGCGATGAAGACCAGCTCACAGCGGATCAGCGGCGTCCATTCGAGCCCGCTCTGCGCGCCGCTCGGCGGCCGTGCGGCAATGGCGGCGTCGAGCTGGCCGGCGCGCACCGCCTCGGTCAGTTCCAGGCTGGTGCCGCGCCGCAGCGAGATGTGCAGCCCCGGGTAGCAGCGCTGGATGTGCGAGATGGCCGGCGGCAGCAGCAACGGCTGCAGCAGTTCGATCATGCCGATCTGCAGGTGGCCGGCAACGCGCGTGGGGGTGCGGTGGCGCAGCGTCTGCAACGTGTCGAGCGCCGGCCTCATCGCCGCCACCAGTTCCTGCGCCGCCGGCGTGATGCGCACCTGCTGCCCGGAGCGGTCGAACAGCGGCTTGCCCAGGTAGAGCTCGAGTTGCTTCATCTGCATGCTGACCGCGCTCGGCGTGAGATGCATGGCCTGCGCGGCGGCGGCAAAGCTGCCGCCGCGCACCACGGCGGCGAGGGTCTGGAAGGCTTCGATCTTCATCAGCGTTTTTGATGTTGGACAACAAATATAGTCACTTTTTTTTCAGCCGCATCGTTCCTAGACTTCAGTGCATTCCCGAGTGCCGCGCGAATCTCGCGTGCACCCATCTCTCTGCCACCCACCGCGAGACTGCTGCCATGAACACCGACGACCAAGGATGGCGCGCCCAAGAGGCCGCTGCCGACACGAGCTGGATCCACCGCCTGAGCCCGGAGGCCGTGGCCGGCTTCGATGCCGCGCTCGCGCACGCCAGGCGCGCGGACAAACCGCTCGTCGAGATGACGCAGGAAGACTTTCCCCTGCCGCAGGCCTCGGTCGATGCGCTGCAGGCGGCCCTGCAGAGCACCCAGGGCCATTGGGGCATGTGCCAGCTCAAGGGCTTTCCGGTCGACCGCTGGAGCGAAAGCGACTGCCGCATCGGCTACTGGGGACTGGGCCTGTACATGGGCGTGGCGCGCACGCAGAACCGCGCGAGCGACATCCTCAACGACGTGCGCGATGCCGGCGGCAACTACAAGGTGACCAACGGCCGCGGCTACAACACCAATGCGCAGCTGGACTTCCACTGCGACTCCTGCGATGTGGTGGCGCTGCTGTGCCGCCGCACGGCCAAGGAGGGCGGGGCGAGCAAGATCGTCAGCTCGAAGGCGCTGGTGGCCGAATTTGCGCGCCGGCGGCCCGAACTGGTCGAGACGCTGCGCGGTGCCTTCTGCTACAGCTACCAGGGCGCGCAAGACCCGTCGCAGCCGCCGTACTACAGGATTCCGCTGCTCGGCAGCGCCGATGCGCCGTTCGCGTTTCGCATCAACCGCAAGAACGTCAACGCCGCGCAGCGCGACTTTCCTGAAGTGCCGCGGCTCACGCCGCAGCAGCTCGAAGCGCTCGACCTGATCGACGAACTGCTCGAAGACCCGGCGCTGCTGTTTTCGATGTGGTTCGAGAAGGGCGACCTGCAGCTGCTCAACAACTACACGGTCGTGCATTCGCGCACCAGCTTCGTCGATCACGAGGAACCCGACCAGAAGCGCCACCTGCTGCGCCTGTGGCTGTCGGTGCCCTGCTCGCAGGAACTGCCGGCCGACTGGGCGCCGTACTACGGCGACCACCGCGCCGGATCGGTGCGCGGCGGCCTGCGCGGCAGCAACCGCACCGCGGCCTTCGAGGCCTTCGAGCGCCGCCAGGCCGAGCGGATGAAGATGCCGCTCAAGCCTTTCGCAGCGCCGACGCAGCCCCAGCCCGCCACCGAGGCGGCCTGAGAAGCTGTGAACGAACCGGCCATGCCCGCTCAGCCCGCCCAGACACGCCCGCTCGTCGTTGCAAATGCTCGCCGTAGCGCGAGCTACGACTGCGCTTTGCGCCTAGATCGGACGCGCCTGGACGACCTGCTCGGACACGTCCAGTTCATTCACAGCTTCTGAGCGGCCACGCGCCCAGCCACGATATTCGGAGACAGCATGGAAAGAAGACAGTTCCTGAGCCTCGCCGCGCCGCTCGCCCTCGGCGCCCTGCACGCGAGCGCCTGGGCCCAAGGCGCTGCGCAAGCGGTGCGGATGCAGGTCGGCGCCACGCCGGGCGGCGGCACCGACATCGTCGGGCGCGCACTGGCGCAGGCCATGGAAGCGGAATTGCGCCGCAGCGTGATCGTCGAGAACAAGCCCGGCGCGGGCGGCAACATCGCGGCCTCGGCCGTGTCACAGGCGCGCGGCGACGCGAGCATGCTGCTGCTGGCCTACACCAGCCACGCGATCAACCCGGCGATCGGCATCCGGCAGAATTTCGATCCGCTGAAAGACTTCACGCCGCTGAGCCTGGTCGCGACCTCGCCGCTGCTGCTGGTGTGCCATCCCGACCTGCCGGTTCGCAACACGGCCGAGCTGGTGGCCTATGCGCGGCGCAACCCGGGCAAGCTCAGCGTCGCGGGCGCCGGCCTGGGCAGCGCGAGCCAGCTCTCGGGCGAGATGCTCAAGGCCCAGGCCAAGCTCGACATCGTGAGCGTTCCCTACAAGGGTGCCGCGCCGGCCGTGCAGGACCTGCTCGGCGGCCAGGTGCAGCTGCTGCTGTCGAACGTCGCCACGGTGCGGCCCTTCCTCGAGAGCAAGAAGCTCAAGGCGCTGGGCGTCAGCACCCTGGAGCGCCTGCCCGCCTACCCCGATGCGGCCCCGATCGCCGAGGTGCTGCCCGGCTTCGACTACCGCACCTGGTATGGCGTGCTGGCGCCGGCCGGCCTCAAGCCCGAAGAAGTCGCGCTGCTGGAGCAGGCCGCGATCAAGGCGGGCCGCTCCGAAGCGGTCAAGCAACGCCTGGCCCACGACGGACTCGAATCGGTGGGCAGCACGAGCGCGGAGTTCCGCACCTTCATCGAATCCGAACTCAAGCGCTGGGCCGCCGTGGCCAAGACGACCGGCGTGCGCGCGAGCTGACCCGCATGACGCCAACCCGAACCACACTCAAGGCCCGGCTGCGCGCAGCGGGCCCGGTCCTCGCGCCGGGCGTCTACGACCCGTTCTCGGCACTGCTCGCGGCACAGGCGGGCTTCGAGGCGCTCTACCTTTCGGGCGCCGCCGTGGCCTACACCGCGCACGGCCGCTCCGACGTCGGGCTGACCACGGCCACCGAAACCGCCGACGTGCTCGGCCGCATCACCGACCGCGTCGCGCTGCCGGTGATCGTCGATGGCGACACCGGCTACGGCAATGCGCTCAACACCCAGCGCACGGTGCGGCTCTTCGAGCGCGCCGGCGCCGCGGCGATCCAGCTCGAGGACCAGGGCTTTCCCAAGCGCTGCGGCCATCTGGACGACAAGTCCGTCATCCCGCAGGCCGAGATGTGCGGCAAGCTCAAGGCCGCGCTGGACGCGCGACGCAGCGAAGAGACGCTGGTCATCGCGCGCACCGATGCGGTCGCCGTCGAAGGGCTCGACCTCGCGCTCGAACGTGCGGAGGCCTACCTGGCCTGCGGTGTCGACGTGCTGTTCATCGAGGCGCTGCGCAGCCCCGGCGACATGCAGCGCGCCTGCGGCCAGTTCGAAGGCCGCGTCGCGCTGCTGGCCAACATGGTCGAAGGCGGAAAGACGCCGCTGCAATCGGCGAGCGAACTCGGCGAGCTGGGCTTCCGCATCGTGATCTTCCCGGGCGGCGTGGTGCGCTTTCTCGGCGCGCAGATGAAGCGCTATTTCGATTCGCTTCATGCCCATGGCAGCACCAATGCGATGCGGTCCGAGATGCTCGACTTCGACGGCCTCAACGCGGTGATCGGCACGCCCGAGCTGCTGGCGCTCGGCAAGCGCTACCAGCAGGGCTGAGCCCGCGCGCGCAAGGCCTGCTACAGGCCCGTGCGGTGCGCGCTGATGCGCAGGTCGGTCGCGAACAGGTGCCCGGTCGCGTGCGTGATCATCTCCGGCACGCCCGACGCGGCCGCGATGGCCTGCGGCGTCACGCCGCAGCCCCAGAACACCGGCACCTCGCCGGGGCCGACCTCGTTGAACCGGCCGCTGTGGACCTTCGCCATGTCGTCGATGCCGATCTCGGCACCGTCGCCCACGTGCACCGGCGCGCCATGGGCGATCGGGTACTGCGACGTGATCTCGATCGCCCGCACCAGCAGCGGCCTTGGAATGGGCCGCATGCTCACGATCATGTTGCCGTGGAAGATGCCCGCGGGCCGGCAGGCGATGCCGCTCTCGTACACCGCGATGCGCCCGGTGCCGCTCTGCAGGTGGCGCAGATCGATGCCGCCGTCCAGCATGGCCTGGTCGAAAGACACGCTGCAGCCCATCAGGAAAGCCACATGGTCCTTGCGCCACAGCGCGCACAGGTCGCTCACTTCCTCGGCCAGGCGGCCATCGCGGAACACGCGATAGCGCGAAAGATCGGTGCGCACGTCGCCTGAAGGGGCCGACTGGCGCGGCACCGGATCGCCGGGCTCGAGCACTTCGACCAGTGGGCAGGGCTTGGGGTTGCGCAGGCAGAAGCGCAAAAAGTCGAAGGCGTTGCGCTCGGGCACGATCGCCAGGTTGGCCTGGATGTAGCCGCGCGCCGTGCCCACGGTCGGTCCGGTCCAGCGCTTCTCGCGGATCGCTTGGCGCACCGTCTCGGGCAGGGCGTCGCGCAACTGGTCGCGGCTTTCGATAGAAGGTTTCGTCTGCATCGGGTTGGCTTCAGGTCGAAGGGGTTGCGCGGCGTTGCGCCAGCGCGGAGAAAAAGCCGACGCGTTCGCGTGCGCGGTTGACGAGCATGCTCAGGTCGTTCTCGGTGAGCACCACCTGCGCGCCGAGCGCGAGCACCGCCTCCCATTGCGCATCGCGACCCACGCCGCCCACGCCGAAGGCCTTGCCGTGGGCCCGCGCCGCCGCGGCGATGCGCTCGAGCGCCGCCACGTAGCGCGGATGGTCGTAGCCGCCGGGCAGGCCCATGTCGAACACCAGGTCGCTGCTGCCGACAAAGAGCACGTCCGCGCCGGGCACCGCCGCGATCTCATGCACCGCCTCGACCGCCGCTTCGCTCTCGATCATCAGCATCGTGACTGCTTCCTCGTTGAAGCGCCGCGCCGCGTCGGCCAGCGCGATGCCGTAGCCGAACTGCGGGATCGCGCCCGGCACCGACAGCACGCCTTCGGGCGGATACCTGGCCGCGCGGCTTGCCTGCCGCGCCTGCTCGACGCTGTCGACGTGCGGCACCACCACGCCGAGGGCGCCGTTGGTCAGCCAGCTCGCGATCTCGGCCTCGTCGTTGCGCCGCACCCGCGCGAACGGCAGCAGTCCGGCGCGCAGCGCGCCGAGCGCGATGTCGTAGCCCAGGTGCGGCGTCATCGGGCTGTGCTCGTTGTCGAGCATGAGCCAGCTGTAGCCGCAATCCTTGAGGATGGCGCCGATCTCGGGCGTGCGCGAATGGCGCACGTTGCAGCCGAGCAGCAGCTCGCCCCGCGCCAGGCGCTCTTTGAACGCCGTGCCCACGCCGGGATGGCCGCGCATCGAGGCCGCGGGCAGCGCCGCCGCTGCAGTGGCGTTCGCCGTCGTCATTGGGCTTCGATCTTCGCGTCGTCGATGATGCGTTTGTAGCGCGCGGTGTCTTCCACCACCCGCGTGCGCAGCCCCTCGGGCGTGCTGGTGACGACATCCATTCCCAGCCCGCGCAGCCGCTCCGCGACGGCCGGTTCTTCGAGGATGCGGATCACCTCCGCGTTGAGCCGCGCGACGATGGGCTTGGGCGTGCCTGCCGGCGCGAAGAGCGCGTACCAGGTGTCGAGCACCACCGGCGCCAGCCCGGCCTCGGCCATGGTCGGAATGTCGGGCGCCACCGAGCTCCGCTTCGCCGAGGTCACCGCGAGCGCCCGCAGCTGGCCCGCCTGAACCGCGGGCAGGGCCGAGGCCATGTTGTCGAAGCTCATCGGCACGTGGCCCGCGATCAGGTCGGTGCGCAGCGGGCCGCTGCCCTTGTACGGCACATGCACGAGGTTGAGGCCGGTGAGCTTCTTGAAGCGTTCGCCGGCCAGGTGGCCACCGCCGCCCGTGCTGGCCGAGCCGAAGCTCACGCCTTGCTTCTGCTCGGAGATGTACCTGACGAGCGATGCGCCGTCGTTCGCCGGCACCTTGGGGTGCACCACCAGCAGCAGGGGCGCGGCGGCGACCATGGTGATGGGCTCGAAGTCCTTCACCGGGTCGTGGCGCGTTTCCTTGAAGAGCAGGTTGTTGGTGCCGTGCGTGCTCTGGGTGCCCATGACCAGCGTGTAGCCGTCGGCAGCCTGCGTCGCGACGTAGTGCGCGCCGATGTTGCCGGCTGCGCCGCCCTTCGATTCGACCACCACCGGCTGGCCCAGCGCCTGCGCCAGCCGGTCGCTGATCACGCGCGAGACGATCTCCACGCTGCCGCCCGGCGGGTAGGGCACGATGATGCGGACGGGCTTGTCCGGGTAGGCGGCAGCGGCGGCGCCGGCGATGCACATGCAGGCGGCGGCGACACAGCGCCGGAACAGCGGGCTCGGGTTCACGGACAGCACTCCTCGATGTGGGCAACGGGCCGAAGGACCGTCGCGGCAATGGTAGGAACGCTTGGCCGTGCGCTGAATTCACTTCCTCCGGGGTCATCGTTCAGCCTGCCTGAATGCACCTGCACCTTCAGTGTGGATGAACGGGCCGTTCTCGAACGACGAATGGTCAGCCGCGCAGGCGCTCGCGATACTGGCGCCATCAACCACTCGCACCCGGCCGTCGCCAGGCAAAGGCCGCCACCACGTTCAATCCGATGAGACAACACAACATCAACGCCGTGCAGCTCGGCATCGTCTGGCAACGCCTGACAGGGCTGATGGACGAGATCGCGCAGACCTTCGTGCGCACCTCCTTTTCAGTGGTGGTGCGCGAGAACTGGGACTTGGCGATGTCGTTCATGGACGCCGAAGGCCGCGTCTTCGCGCAGTCCTCGCGCTCGATTCCTTCGTTCCTCGGCACCATGCCGCGCACGCTCAAGGCCATCCTCGAGCGGCATCCGCGCGAGACGCTGGAGCCCGGCGACGTGCTGATCTCGAACGATCCGTGGATGGGCACCGGCCACCTCAACGACATCACGATGGTGCGCCCGATCTTCCGCGGCGGCACGCTGATCGCCTTCGTCGGTTCCACCTTCCACACCGTCGACATCGGCGGCGCACCCAACCCGTTCGCGCGCGACTGCTACGAGGAAGGGCTGTGCATCCCGGCGCTCAAGATCATGCGGCGCGGCGAGGAAAACGCCGACGTGATCGCTTTCATCAGCGAGAACCTGCGCGAAGCGACCGAGACGCTCGGCGACCTGCGCGCGCAGTTCGCGGCCTTCGAGCAGGCGCAGAAGCGGCTGATCAGGCTGCTCGACGACGAGCGCATCGACGACCTGCGCCAGATCACCGACCAGATCCTCGACCGCTCGGAGCAGAGCATGCGCGCGATGCTGCAGGACGCGCCCGACGGCGAGTTCCACGACGAGGTCACGGCCGACGGCTACGACCTGCCGCTGACCATCCGCTGCACCGTGCGCAAGCAGGGCAGCGACCTCACGGTGGACTATGCGGGCACCACCGGCCAGATCGACAAGCCGATCAACTCGGTGATGAACTTCACCTTTGCCTACAGCGCCTACGCGATCAAGTGCGCCTTCGATCCGGGCTCGCCCAACAACGACGGTTCGCTCCGGCCGCTGCGCATCCTGGCGCCCGAAGGCTGCCTGGTGAACCCGACGCGGCCGGCGCCGGTGTGGGGACGCCATCTGTCGGGCCATTACCTGCCGTTCGCGATCTTCGGCGCACTGGCGCAGATGATTCCGCAGCGCGTCGCGGCCGACAGCGGCTCGCCGATCTGGAACATCTACTTCAAGGGCAACGACAAGGCGCGCCGCAAGTTCGTCAAGATGTTCTTCATGAGCGGCGGCTACGGCGCGCGGGCCACGTCCGACGGCCCGGCCTGCCTCAGCTTTCCGACCAACGTCGCCAACAGCCCGATCGAGCAGTTCGAGACGCAGACACCACTGGTCGTGACCGAGAAGCGGCTCATCACCGACTCCGGCGGCGCGGGGCGCTTCCGCGGCGGTTCGGGCCAGCGGCTGTCGTTCCGCTCGACCTCGGACGACCCGCTGACCTTCGTGATACGCCACGAGCGCGTGCAGCACCCGCCGCGCGGCCTGCTGGGCGGGCTGCCCGGCTCGGCCGGCGTGGACATGCTGAACGGCGAGCGCATTGCCGCCAAGTCGGTGGTGACCATGAAGAAGGGCGACGTCGCCACCTTCGAGACGCCCGGCGGCGGCGGCATGTACCCGCCGGCCGAGCGCCAGCTCGACGCGATCCGCAGCGACCTGGTCAACGGCATCGTCAGCCTGGCCGCGGCGCAAAGGGACTACGGCCTCCAGGCGGACCGGCTCAGCCTGCAGGCCAACAGCAAGGAATCGAACGCGTGAACTCCAACAGACAGGCATCGCGCCGCTACCGCATCGGCGTCGACATCGGCGGCACCTTCACCGACCTGGTGATGTTCGACACCCAAGCCCGCATGCTGGTGAACGAGAAGGTCCCGACCACGCCCGACGATCCTTCACGCGGCGTGCTCAACGGCATCGGCCTGCTGCTGCAGAAGAGCGGCGTGCAGGCCGGCGAGGTCGACGCGGTGATCCACGGCACCACGCTGGTGGCGAACGCGCTGATCGAGCGCAAGGGCGTGCGCACCGCGCTGGTGACCACCGACGGCTTCCGCGACGTGCTGCAGATCGGCCGCGAATGGCGCTACGACATCTACGACATCGGCTTGAAGCCGGTGGATTCGCTGATCGAGCGCTCGGCGCGCTACGAAGTGCGCGAGCGCATGGGCCCGGAAGGCGACACCCTGGTTCCGCTCGACGAGCGGCAGATGGAGGCGATCGCGCAGCAGCTTGCCGCGGGCGACTACGAGGCGGTGGCGGTCTGCTTCCTGCATGCCTACCGCTTCCCGGCGCACGAACAGCGCGCCAAGGCCATCCTCGAGAAGCACCTGCCCCACACCACCGTCTGCATCTCCAGCGAAGTGATGCCCGAGCTCGGCGAGTACGAGCGCAGCGCCACCGCGGTCTGCAATGCCTATGTGCAGCCGCTGTTCCGCAAGTACATCGCGGGGCTGATCGACGGCATGCGCGCGATGGGCATCGAGCGCGAGCTGTTCCTGATGCAGTCCGACGGCGGCACCGTGCACTACACCACGGCCATGCAGTACCCGATCCGTCTCGTGCAGTCGGGCCCGGCCGGCGGCGTGCAGGCCACCTCGCTGATCGGCCACCTGGCCGGCGCCGAGAACGTGCTGTGCTTCGACATGGGCGGCACCACCGCCAAGGCCTGCCTGATCGAAGGCGGCGAGCCGGCGGTGACCACCGACTTCGAGGTGGCGCGCATGGCGCGCTTCAAAAAGGGCAGCGGCATTCCGCTCAAGGTGCCGGCCGTCGACATGATCGAGATCGGCTCGGGCGGCGGCAGCATCGCGCGCATCAACCAGATGGGCCTGATCCAGGTCGGCCCCGACAGCTCGAGCGCCGTGCCCGGGCCGGCCTGCTATGGGCTCGGCGGGCAGGACGGCACGGTGACCGACGCCGACCTGGTGCTCGGCTACCTCGATGCCAAGGCCTTCCTCGGCGGCGACATGGCGCTCGACGTGCCGGCGGCGCGCAAGGCGCTCGCGGCCAACGTCGGCGAGCGGCTGGGGCTGGACGACGTGGAGGCCGCCTTCGGCATCCACGAGACCGTCAACGAGACCATGGCGCAGGCCGCCAGCATCCATGCGCTCGAGAAGGGCCGCAAGGCTTCCGACTACGCCATGGTCCCGATCGGCGGCGCCGGGCCGGTGCATGCGTGCCACGTGGCGCTCAAGCTCGGCATCCGGCGCGTCATCTGCCCGCTGGGCGCGGGCGTGGCTTCGGCCTTCGGCTTCCTCGCTTCGCCGATGTCGTTCCAGTTCGTGCGCGCCGAGATCGTGCCGCTCGAACAACTGTCGCCCGCGCGGGTGCAGGCGCTGGTGAGCGAACTCGAGGCGCAGGGCCGCGCCATGTTCGAGGCCTCCGGCATGGCGGAGGTGACGGCGCTCGTCAAGGTGAGCGCCGCGATGCGCTACGTGGGGCAGGGCTACGAGGTGCAGGTGCCGCTCGAGGACCACCGCTCGCCCGAAGGCATGCACGCGCGGCTGGCGCGCGCTTTCGAGGCGGCCTACCTGCAGCTGTATGGCCGCACCGAGCGCGGCGCGCCGCTGGAGATCGTCTCGTGGCGTGTGGTGGTGATGACCGAAACGCCCGACATCACGCCGGCCGCCGTGGCCACGCTGCGCGACGAGGGCAACGCGCTGAAGGGCCGGCGGCCGGTGTACAGCGCACTGAGCCGGCGCTTCGTCGAGACGCCCGTCTACGACCGCTACCGCCTGGGCATCGAGACCGATCTGCGCGGCCCGGCGATCGTCGAGGAGCGCGAATCCACCGTGGTGGTGCCCGAAGGCGCGCGCATCACCGTGGACCGCTATCGCAACCTGATCGTCGACCTGCCCGACCTGCAGGCCGCGCAGTGACGGAGCCGCGCATGCAGACCTATCAGCTCTTCATCGACGGCCAGTGGCGCGACCCCGCGGGCGGCGCATGGTTCGAATCGGTCAACCCCTATACCGGCGAAGCCTGGTGCCGCATCCCGCGCGGCAATGCCGAGGACGTCGATGCCGCGGCGCGCGCCGCCCACCGCGCCATGTACGAAGGCGAATGGGCACAGATCAACGCCACCCAGCGCGGCCATCGCCTGCGCAAGCTCGGCGACCTGCTGATCGACCGCGCGGCGCACCTCGCGCGCACCGAGGTGCAGGACAACGGCAAGCTGCTGGCGGAAATGCTCAACCAGTGCCGCTACCTGGCGGAGTGGTTCCACTACTTCGGCGGCCTGGCCGACAAGATCGAAGGGACGGTGCCGCCGATCGACAAGGCCGACGTGCTCAACTTCACGCGGCTCGAGCCGGCCGGCGTCACGGCCTGCATCACGCCGTGGAACTCGCCGCTCCTGCTGATGGCATGGAAGGTCGCACCCGCGCTCGCGGCCGGCAATGCGGTGGTGATCAAGCCGTCGGAATTCACCTCGGCCTCGACGCTCGAATTCGCCCGCGTGTGCGAGGAAGCCGGGCTGCCGCCCGGCCTGGTGAACGTGGTCACCGGCTACGGCGCCGAAGCCGGCGAGCCGCTGGTCACCCATCCGCTGGTGCGCAAGATCGCGTTCACCGGCGGCGAGTCCGGCGGGCGCCACGTCAACGTGGCGGCCGCGCGGGACTTCAAGCACACCACGCTCGAGCTCGGCGGCAAATCGGCCAACATCGTGCTCGACGACGCGCGCATCGACGATGCGGTCTCGGGCGCGATCTCGGGCATCTTCGCGGCGACCGGCCAGACCTGCATCGCGGGTTCCCGCCTGCTGTTGCACGAGCGCATCCACGACGAATTTCTCGAGAAGCTGATCGCGCTGGCCCGCGATGCGCGCTTCGGCGATCCGATGGACGCGGGCACGCAGATCGGACCCGTCACCACCGAGCCGCAGTTCCGCAAGGTGGTGGACTACCTGCGCATCGCCAAGGAGGAGGGCGCGCGCTGCGTGATGGGCGGCGAAGTCGCGCCGCAGCCGGCGGGTGCGCGCGGCTTCTTCGTGCAGCCCACGATCTTCACCGACGTGCGGCCCGACATGCGCATCGCGCAGGAAGAGGTCTTCGGCCCGGTGCTCTCGGTGATCCGCTTCTCGAGCGACGACGAGGCGATCCGGATCGCCAACAGCACCAACTATGGCCTTGCCGCGGGCGTGTGGACGGAGAGCCTGCGCCGCGCCGTCGACTTCTCGAAGCGGCTGCAGGCCGGCACCGTGTGGGTCAACACCTACCGCTCGACGAGCTACACCACGCCTTTCGGCGGCGTCAAGGCGTCGGGCCTCGGCCGCGAGAACGGCATGGATGCGATCCGCGACTACCTGCAGACCAAGAGCGTGTGGTTCTACACCGGCGGCCCGGTCGCCAATCCCTACATCCGGCGCTGAGACATAAAAGCATGACGACGACGATGACAGTGGCCGAAGCCCTGGCCCAGGCGATGGCGGAGGCCGGCGTGCAACGCATCTACGGCGTGCCCGGCGGCGGCTCCTCGCTCGACGTGATCGAGGCGGCCGCGCGGCGCGGCATCGGCTTCACCTTGACCAAGAGCGAGAACGCCGCGGTGATGATGGCCGGTGCGCTGGCCGAGAGCAGCGGCCGCCCCGGCGTGGCGCTGATGACCAAGGGCCCGGGGGTGGCCAACGCCGCCAACGGCGTGGCCTACGCGAGCCTGGATCGCGCGCCGGTGCTGGTGATCACCGACGGCTTCACGCCCGCGCAGCTCGGCTACATCACGCACCAGGTGTTCGACCAGCGCGCCATGTTCGCACCCGTGGTGAAGGGGCACGGCCGGCTCGACGGCGAGGATGCCGGCGCGCAGATCCGGCAGCTGGTGGCGCTGGCCTGCGAGGCGCCGTGCGGGCCGGTGCACATCGAGCTCACGAGCGCGGCGGCGCGCAAGCCGCTCGCGCAGCCGCTGCCCGCGTTGCCGCCCGTGCGGCCCGTCGTCGCCAGCGGCGCATCGCTGGAGGAGGCCGCGTCGAAGATCGCCGCGGCGCGCCGCCCCGTCATCGTGGCGGGGCTCGAGGCGCGGCGCGCGGCACCGCAGCTGCGCGCGCTGGCCGAGCGCCTGGCCTGCCCCGTGCTGCCGACCTACAAGGGCAAGGGCGTGCTGCCCGACCACCATGCGCTCGTGACGGGCGTCTTCACGGGCGGCGCGCAGGAGCAGGAATGCGTGCGCCAGGCCGACCTGATCGTGCTGGTCGGCCTGGACCCGGTGGAACTGATCCTCCAGCCCTGGCCCTACGACATTCCGGTGATCGACATCGGCGTACGGGCCTATCCGGTGCACTACACCGCGCCGCTCGTCGGCGTGCACGGCGATCTCGCGGCCAGCTTGGAGACGCTGAATGCGCGCCGCTTCCCGGCCAGCCAATGGGAACCCGGCGAGATCGAGCGCCTGCGCACCAACGTGCGGCGCGCACTCGCCTACGGCCCGGTGGCGCAGGGCGTGGCGCCCGACCGGCTGGTGCAGCTCACGGCCCAGGCCTGCGCCGAGGCGGGCTGGCGTCCGCGCGTCGCGGTCGACGCGGGCGCCCACATGTTCTCGGCCACGGCCTTTTTCCCTTGCGAGGAACCGGGCGACTGCCTGGTTTCCAACGGCCTTGCGTCGATGGCGTTCGGCCTGCCTGCGGCGATCGCGGCCGCGCTGGAAGATCCTTCGCGTCCGGTGGTCTGCTTCACCGGCGACGGCGGCCTGATGATGTGCATGGGCGAGCTGTGCACGGCCGTCGAGGCCGGCGCGCGCATCCTCGTCGTGGTGTTCAACGACGGCGCGCTGTCGCTGATCGACATCAAGCAGCAGAGCCGTCAGCTGCCGACGCGCGGCGTGCGTTGGGGCCGGCACGACTTCGCCCGGGTCATGGAAGGGGCGGGCGGCGCAGGCTGGCGCGTGCGTGACGAAGGCGAGCTGCGCGCCGCGCTGCAGGCTGCGCTCGCCTGCGGCGGGCCCGCGTTGATCGACGCCGAGGTCGAGCCTGCCGGCTATGCGCAGCAGCTCAAGGCCATGCGGGGCTGAAGCGATGATCACCATCGGCCCGCGCGCCGCCACCGTCCCCGCTGCCGCCGAACTCGCGGCCCTTGCCGAACTGCCGGTCGCCACGCTCAGCGACGTGCTCGGGCCCTCGCATGTGCCGATGCTCGACATCGCACCGCTGCGCGCCGGCTGGAAGATCGCCGGACCCGCGCTGACGGTGCAGCTGCCGCCCGGCGACAACCTCGGCATGCATGTTGCAGTTGGTGAAGTGCGTCGCGGCGAGGTGCTGCTGGTGCAGCAGGGCACCGCCTCGCGCGGCGCGCCGGTGGGCGAGATCATGGCGCTGGCCGCGCAGGCGCAGGGCGCGGCGGGCATCGTGCTCGAAGGCCCAGTGCGCGACCGCGCGACGCTCGGCCAGGGCGGCTTGCCGGTCTTCGCATGCGGGCGCTGCGCGCAGGCGTGCACCAAGACAGGGCCGGCCTGGATCAACGTGCCGATCACCGTCGGCGGCGTGTGGGTTCGCCCGGGCGACATCGTCGTGGCCGATGACGACGGCGTGGTGATCGTGCCGCTCGCGCGCGTGGCCGAAGCCATCGCGGCCGCGCAAGCGCGCATCGCCAGGGAGCGCTCGCGCATCGCCGCCATCGGCCAGGGCGCGGTGTCGCCGTCCTGGCTTGCAGAGGCCGTGCAGGCCGCCGGATTGCTTCGTATCTGACTGGAGGATTCCCATGTTGATCTCTCGACGCCGCCTGATCGCGCTCTCCGCCGCCGGGGTTGCCGGCGCACCGTACCTTGGCGCCTCGGCCGCCGATCCTTTTCCGTCCGGCTCGAAGACGGTCACGATGCTGGTCGGCTTCGCGCCGGGCGGCGGCGGCGACACCTGGATCCGATGGATGGCCGACTACCTGCGCACACGCTGGAAGACCTCCGTGGTGGTGGAGAACAAGCCCGGCGCGGGCGGCACCATCGTGGCGGGCCAGCTCGCGCGGGCCCGCCCCGACGGCTACACGGTGGCACTGGCCACGTCGAGCCCGTTCACCGTGGCGCCGCACCTGCAGAAGCTGCCCTACGACCCGGTCGCCGACTTCCGCTACCTGTTCCAGTTCCTCGTCAGTGCGCAGCCGCTGTTCGTGAAGGCCGACGCGCCCTGGAAGTCGATGCAGGAATTGATGGCCTGGGCCAAGTCGAACCCGGGCAAGCTGTTCTGGTCGACGGCCGCCACCAACGGCGCGACACACATCTCGACCGCGGCCGCGTTCCAGGCCGCGGGCATCGAGGCCACCTACGTGCCCTACAAGGGCGGCGCCGACGCGATCTCGGCGCTGTTGGGCGGGCAGATCCAGGCGCTGGTGGCCGCGGAGTTCCCGCCGTTCGCGGCCAGTGGGCGCGTGCGGCTGCTGGCCGAGAGCGGGCCCGACAAGATTCCCGGCTATCCCGACGTGCCCACCTACAAGGAGCTCGGCTTCCCGGTTTCGGTGCCGATCTTCTACGGCATCGCGGGCCCCGCCGGCATGCCCGACGAGGCGGTGAGGGCCTGGGAAACCGCGGGGCGCGACATGATGGACGAGCCCGGTTTCCGCGAGATGCTCGGCAAGCTCGCGGGCACCGGCGCCTACATGGACGCCACCGCATTCGGACGCACCATCGCCGACGTCAACCGCAAGATGGGCAAGCTGGCGCCGCAGCTCAAGCTGGGCAGCTGAGCACGCACATCCGCATCGATCGACTGCACGAAGAAGGAAGAACCAAGCATGTGGAAACCCGATTGGGTGTTGTCCGACGGAGAGATCATTCGCCACGAGGACGCGAGGATCCATCCGCTCTCGCTCGCGGTCACCTACGCCACGACGGTCTTCGAGGGCCTGCGCGCCTACCGCCATCCGGACGACGGCAGCTACAGCTTCTTTCGCCTGCGCGAACACATCGAGCGCCTGCAGGTGGGCATGAAGGTGATGCGCTTCGACGGCCGGATCGAGGTCGACGAGATGCAGCAGGCGCTGTCGCGGCTCGTGCGCGCCAACCAGCCTGACACCGACGTGTACATCCGCCTGCTGGTCTTCATCTCCGGCATCGGGCTCATGGCCACGCGCGGACCGGTGAGCTACTTTGCGGTGGCCCAGCCGCGCGAGAAACCCAAGTTCGCCGAGACCGGCATGCAGCTCGGCGTGAGCTCGTGGAGCAGGCTCTCCGACAACGCCAGCCCGCCGCGCATCAAGGCGACGGCCAACTACCACAACGCACGCCTCACGCAACTGCAGGCGCAGGCCGACGGCTATGACGGCGCGCTCATGCTCACGCCGCAGGGCAAGGTCTCGGAAGCCCCGATCGCCTGCTTCTTCATGGTGCGCGACGGCGAGCTGATCACGCCCAGCCTGAGCAGCAACATCCTCGAGAGCGTCACGCGCGATTCGATCATCCGGCTCTACGAGCGCCGGTTCGGCCGGCCGGTGGTCCAGCGCGAGGTCGATCGCAGCGAGCTCTACTTCGCGCAGGAGGCTTTTCTCTGCGGCACCGGGCAGGAGATCATCCCGGTCATCGGCATCGACCGGCTGCCGGTGGGCGACGGCAAGCCCGGCGAGATCACGCGGCGCGTGCAGGCGATGTACTTCGATTGCGTCCGGCGCGTGGTGCCCGACGAGTGGGGCTGGCACACCGCCGTGCTCTGAGCGC
>CAMLCW010000043.1 GCA_946478645.1 uncultured Variovorax sp. | reverse complement strand
CGCAGGCGCGAGCACATCCTCGGGCAGGGAAAGCGGCGCCGATGCGCCCGCTGCGGCGGCGGCCGGCGGGGCCGGCGCGATGGAGGCGAAGGCGCTCGCAGGCGGCATCTTCTGGACCAGCTCGCTCGCGAAGGCGACAAAGGCCTGGCTGCCGCGCGCCGCGGGGTCGAACACCACGCCCGGCAGGCCGTAGCTCGGTGCCTCGGCCAGGCGCACGTTGCGCGGGATCACGGTGTCGAACACCTTGTCGCCGAAATGGGCCTTGAGCTGCTCGCTGACCTGCTGCTGCAGAGTGATGCGCGGATCGAACATCACGCGCAGGAGCCCGATGATCTGCAGGTTCTTGTTGAGGTTGGCGTGCACCTGCTTGATGGTGTTGACGAGATCGGTCAGCCCTTCGAGCGCGAAGTACTCGCACTGCATCGGCACGATCACGCCGTGCGCTGCGCACAGGCCGTTCAGCGTCAGCAGGCTGAGGCTCGGCGGGCAGTCGATCAGCACGAAGTCGTATTCGGCGCCCACGGCAGCCAGCGCGGTGCGCAGCCGCTTCTCGCGGCGGTCGAGCGCCACCATTTCGACTTCGGCGCCGGCGAGCTCTCGGTTGGCACCGAGCACGTCGTAGCCGCAGCCGCCCTCGACCAGCTTGTCGGCCTTGACGCGCGCCTCGGCGACGGAGGCCGATTCGAGCAGCACGTCGTACACCGTGAGTTCGAGCTGGCGCTTGTCGATGCCCGAGCCCATGGTGGCGTTGCCCTGGGGATCGAGATCGATCATCAGCACGCGCTGGCCGACCTTGGCGAGTCCGGCCGCGAGATTGACGGTGGTTGTGGTCTTGCCGACGCCGCCCTTCTGGTTGGCAATGCAGAAAATCTTGGCCATCGGTTCTCAGCGGGAAATAGCGAGCTTGACGCCGAAGGCAATCAGAAAGACCCCCGCGAGCTTCTCGAGCGCACCGGAGATGCGCGGATTGGCGCGGATGCGCTCGGCCAGGAAGTGCGTCAGCAAGGTCGAGGTCAGGCCATAAAGAAAGGTCAATGCCGCGATGGTCAACGCCATCGCAGCGAAGGTGACCACGCCCTGGTGGCGCGCCGGGTCCACGAACAGCGGGAAGAAGGCCATGTAGAAGACGATGGCCTTGGGGTTCAGCAGCGTGATCGCGAACGCCTGGCGCAGGAAATGGGTCGGACGGATGTGGAGGATCGGCGCAGAGCCGGGCTTGGCGAGCAGCATCTTGGCGCCGAGCCAGGCCAGATAAGCCGCGCCGAGCCACTGAACCGCGATGAATGCGGCCGGATAGGCGGCCAGCACGGCGGACACGCCGGCCACTGCGGCCCACATCAGGCATTGGTCGCCGAGGATCACGCCCATCGTGGCCGCGAGGCCGCCCTTGATGCCGCCCTTGCTGGTCGAGGTGATCAATGCCAGGTTGCCCGGACCGGGAATCAGGAGAAAGAGGACGATGGCGGCGACGAATGCGCCGTAGTCAGCGATGCCGAACATGGGATTTGCCTCGAAGAAGGAGAGCCAGGGGGAGGCGTCGAGTCTAAGGCAGCGCGCTGCGGCAAGACCGCCCGCGCCCGGCTTTTGCGGCCGGCGCCACGCCTTTTTTGCCGATCAACCCACCCGTTTGCGGGCCCAGACGATGCAGCGCTCGGCCTCGAGGCCGGGCACGGTCAGTTGTTCCACGTGAAACACCTCGACTTCGGGCGGCGACGCTTCCAATTCCTCGGTCGGCACCTTGCCCTTCATCGCGAGCCAGAGGCCCTGGGGTGCAAGCAGGTGCATCGAGCCGCGGAAGAAATCCGGCAGCGACGCGAACGCCCGGCTGCTGATGAGTTCATAGCTGCCCGTCAGCGACTCCACGCGGGCATGCAGGCCGCGCAGGTTCCGGATCTCTAACTCGGCCGCGACCTGCTGGACGAAAGCGGCCTTTTTGGCCACCGCATCGAGGCAGCTCACTTCCAGGTCGGGGCGCAGGATCGCGATCACGACGCCGGGAAGGCCGCCGCCCGAACCCACGTCGAGCAGCCTGCCCTGCCCTGCCCATTCACGCTGCAACGGTGCCACTGCCGCGAGGCTGTCGAGCAGATGGTGGGTCAGCACGCTTGCCGGATCGCGCAGCGCCGTGAGGTTGTAGACCTTGTTCCACTTGAGCATGAGGCTGCCGTAGGCCAGCAGTTGCTCGGCCTGGGCTGGCGAAAGGTTCGTGCCCAGGGCTGCCGCGCCCGCGCGCAGCGTGTCGGTCGGCGCGCTCATGCGGCGGGCGTTTCCGCCGCGGCATCGGCAGCGGCGTCGCGGCTGAACGCCTTGTGCCCGCCCTTGCGCAGATGGATCATCAACAAAGAGATGGCCGCCGGGGTGACGCCGGAGATGCGCGATGCCTGGCCGAGGGTTTCGGGCCGATGCTTCGCCAGCTTCTGCCGAACCTCGAAGCTCAAGGCCTGGACCTGGCTGTAGTCGAAGTCGGCCGGCAGGCGGAGATTCTCGAAGTGCGCGGCACGCTCCACTTCACCGTGTTGGCGCTCGATGTAGCCGGAGTACTTGGCCGAGATCTCGATCTGCTCGATCTCGGTCTCGCTGAGCGCCTGCTTGGCGCCGTACTTGCCGCCGTCGAGCGACATCAAGATCTCATAGTCCACGTCGGGCCGGCGCAGCAGGTCGGCAAGGTTGTATTCGCGCTCGATCGCCTTGCCGAGTACGCGTTCGGATTCGGCTGCAGGCAGATTGCGCGGGTTGACCCAGATGGACTTGAGCCGCTCTGTTTCACGTGAAACAGCATCGCGCTTGCGGCTGAATGCGTCCCAGCGGGCGTCGTCCACCAGGCCGAGCCGGCGCCCGGTCTCGGTCAGCCGCATGTCGGCGTTGTCTTCGCGCAGCTGCAGCCGGAATTCGGCACGGCTCGTGAACATGCGATAGGGCTCGGTCACACCTTTGGTGATCAGGTCGTCGACCAGCACGCCCAGGTAGGCCTCATCGCGGCGCGGCAGCCAGGGCGCCTCACCGCGACATTGCAGCGCGGCATTGATGCCGGCGAACAGGCCTTGTGCGGCGGCCTCCTCGTAGCCGGTGGTGCCATTGATCTGGCCGGCAAAGAACAGGCCCTGGACCGAGCGCGTCTCGAAGCTGCTCTTGAGTTCTCGCGGATCGAAGTAGTCGTATTCGATCGCGTAGCCCGGCCGCAGGATGTGGGCGTTCTCCAGCCCGGGCATCGAACGCACCAGTTGGTACTGGACGTCGAACGGCAGGCTGGTCGAGATGCCGTTGGGGTAGTACTCGTTCGTCGTCAGCCCTTCGGGCTCAAGGAAGATCTGGTGGCTTTCCTTGTCGGCGAAGCGGTTGACCTTGTCTTCCACGCTCGGGCAATAGCGCGGGCCGACGCCGTCGATCTTGCCGGTGAACATCGGGCTGCGGTCGAAGCCCGAGCGAATGATCTCGTGCGTGCGCGCATTGGTGTGGGTGATCCAGCACGGCATCTGCTGCGGATGCATGTCGGTGCGGCCCATGAAGCTGAACACGGGCATCGGCCCTGCCCCGCCCGGCATGCCGTCGCCGGGCTGTTCGGTGCATTTCGAGAAGTCGATGGTGCGGCCGTCGAGCCTCGGCGGCGTGCCTGTCTTGAGCCGGCCCTGCGGCAGCTTGAGTTCCTTGAGCCGCGCCGACAGGCTGACCGCCGGCGGGTCGCCCGCCCGTCCGGCCTGGTAGTTGTCGAGCCCCACATGGATGCGGCCGTCGAGAAACGTGCCCGCAGTCAGCACCACCGCGCGTGCACGAAACGCGATGCCGACCTGGGTGACCGCGCCAACGACGCGATCGCCTTCGACCATCAGATCGTCGACCGCCTGCTGGAACAGGCTCAGGTTGGGCTGGTTCTCGAGGCGCTGGCGGATCGCCGCCTTGTAGAGAATGCGGTCGGCCTGGGCGCGCGTGGCGCGCACCGCCGGTCCCTTGCTCGAATTGAGGATCCGGAACTGGATGCCGGCCTCGTCGGTCGCGATGGCCATCGCGCCGCCGAGCGCGTCGACCTCCTTGACCAGATGGCCCTTGCCGATCCCGCCGATCGACGGATTGCAGCTCATCTGCCCCAGCGTTTCTATGTTGTGGGAGAGCAGCAGGGTCTTGGCGCCCATGCGGGCGGACGCGAGCGCGGCCTCGGTGCCGGCATGGCCACCGCCAACGACGATCACATCGAATTCTTCAGGGTACAGCATGAGAAAAAGGGGGCGCACCACTGACGCGTGCGCTGCGCAAAAGGGGCACCGATTTTAATCGGGGGTACCGGCCTGCGCGCGCTGTACGGGCAATCGGCGGAAGCGAACTGCCTGCCCTTCTTCGGCCGAACGGCCTTTGCTGTCAACGAACTTATGCTATCAAATTAATAGCGATGGATGCTCAGGCACCCTGCCCGCGCCGAGGCAGTTCCCAATAGGCCTGGGTCACGAGCAGCACCCGCACCACACGGTGTGCGGGGCTTTGCAGCAACTGGCCGAGCGACGGCAGGCGCGCCCAGCGGTGTAGCGACCGGGACATCGTCAATCGATGGCCTTCTTGACCGCACCGACGCCGAGCACGGCGAGCACCACGAACAGCAGTGCGAGCGCGAGGAACAGGCCGAACAGCAGCTTCGCAATACCGGCCGCACCGGCTGCGATACCGCCGAAGCCCAAGAGGGCCGCGACGAGCGAGATGACGGCGAAAATGATGGCGTACTTCAACATCTGATTCTCCTGATGGCAGGCTCGTGCCCACCTTGCGGCGAAGCTTAAGGAGTGCAGGTGCGCCGCACCGATAGTCGGCCTGCGCGTGCACCCGTAGGACAAAAACGCAGCCCGTGCGCGCCCGGGACGCGCGCGGCCCAAACCCGCTAGCATCGCGCGGTCATCGGTCCTTTCACATTCACCATTCCAACGTTTGGAGATTCCTCGCATGAAGCTGTATTACTCGCCCGGCGCCTGTTCGCTCTCGCCCCACATCGCGCTGCACGAAGCTGGCATCGCCTTCGAACCCGTGCTCGCGAGCACCAAGAGCCACAAGCTGCAGGACGGCACCGACTACTACGGCATCAATCCGCTGGGCTACGTGCCGATGCTCGAGCTCGACGACGGCACGCGCCTGCGCGAAGGCCCGGCGATCGTGCAGTACATCGCCGACCTCGCGCCCACCAAGAACCTCGCGCCCGCCGCCGGCACGCTGCAGCGCTACCGCCTGCAGGAATGGCTGACCTTCATCGGCACCGAGATGCACAAGGGCTTCAGCCCACTGTTCAACGCCGCGATGCCCGAGGAAGCCAAGACGATCTTCAAGGACAAGCTCAAGTCGCGCTTCGAGTGGCTCGACGGCCAGCTCGCCGACCGGCAGTACCTCATGGGCGAGCACTTCAGCGTGGCCGACGGCTATCTTTTCACCGTCACCAACTGGACCAAGCCCACCGGTGTCGACATCTCGGGCTTCGCGAACCTCCAGGCCTGGCATGCCCGCGTGGGCGCACGTCCCGCTGTGCAGACAGCCATGAAGGCTGAAGGCCTGCTCAAGTAAGCCGCGCCACCTAGCAGCATTCAGACAACCGTGCGAAAGCACGGGTTCGGGTGCGGGCTTAGCCTCGCGCCTGTTTCCACTTTTTCCGGTTGATATCCATGCCCACCCTCTTCGATCCCGTGCAAGCCGGCGACCTGCAACTCGCCAACCGCATCGTGATGGCGCCGCTCACGCGCAACCGGTCGCCCAACGCGATCCCGACCGAGATGGCCGCGACCTACTACGCACAGCGCGCCTCGGCCGGCCTGCTCATCACCGAGGCCACGGCGATCAGCCACCAGGGCCAGGGCTACGCGGACGTGCCCGGCCTCTACGGCACCGAGCAGCTCGACGGCTGGAAGCGCGTGACGGATGCGGTGCACGCCAAGGGCGGCAAGATCGTGGTGCAGCTCTGGCACGTGGGCCGCGTCTCGCACAACGAACTGCAGCCCGATGGCGGCCAACCCGTGGCGCCGTCGGCCATCACGGCCAGGACGAAGACGGTGCTCATCAAGGACGGCGTGCCGACCTTCGTCGAAACCTCCGAGCCGCGCGCGCTCGATGCCGAAGAGATCCCCGGCATCGTCCACGCCTATGCCGCGGCCGCGCGCAATGCCGTCGAAACCGCGGGCTTCGACGGCGTGGAACTGCATGGCGCCAACGGCTACCTGCTCGACCAGTTCCTGAAGGACGGCAGCAACAAGCGCACCGACG
Source organism: uncultured Variovorax sp. (assembly GCA_946478645.1). The sequence goes on along the minus strand of CAMLCW010000043.1, from coordinate 14,924 downwards.
ACTACGGCGGCAGCATCGAGAACCGCGCCCGCCTGCTGCTCGAAGCCACGCGTGCGGTGGTCGACGCGGTTGGCGGCGGGCGCACCGGGATCCGGCTGTCGCCCGTCACGCCGGCCAACGACGCGCACGATACCGATCCGCAGCCGCTCTTCACCTATGTGGTGAAGCAGCTCGCACCGCTCGGGCTGGCCTACATCCACGTCATCGAAGGCGCCACCGGCGGCCCGCGCGAGATCGAGGACCGCCCGTTCGACTATGAAGCGCTCAAGGCTGCCTACCGCGCGGCCGGCGGCAAGGCGGCCTGGATGGTCAACAACGGCTACGACAAGCCGCTCGCCGAACAGGCCGTGAAGGAAGGCGACGACCTCGTGGCCTTCGGCAAGCCCTTCATCGCCAACCCCGACCTGGTGCGCCGCCTGCGTGAGAACGCACCACTCAACAGCGTCGACAAGGCGACGATGTACGGCGGCGGCGCCAAGGGCTACATCGACTATCCCGCGCTCGAGTGACGCGGCGCGCGGGGCTGCACACACAAACACCATGCGCAGGCTCGCCCGGCCCCAGGATCTCGAAGCGGTCTTCGCGATCTACATGCACGAGCGCGTCGTGCCGTTCCTGGGCTACGACCCGATGCCGCTCGGTGCCTTTCGTCCGATCTTCGGCGAACTGGTCGACTGCGGCTGCTTCTACGTGTACGAAGTGGACGGGTGCGTCGCGGGTTTCTATCGCGCCACCCGCTACCCTGGCCGGGTCAGCCACGTGGCCTGCTTCGGCACGCTCGCAGTCGACCCGGCACTGCACGGGCGGGGCATCGCCCAGGCGATGGTGCGCGACGCGATCGAGCGGCTTGCGGCCGAGGGCGTGAAACGCATCGAGCTCTATGCCGAGGCCGACAACACGGGGGCCTTGCGTTTCTACGAGAAGCTCGGCTTCGAGTGCGAAGGCGTGCTGCGCAAGTTCTACAAGCGCGCGGGCGAAGCCGACTACGTCGACGATCACCTGCTCGCACTGCTGATCGATTGACGCGGTCGCCAGCGCCGCAGCAGCAGCGCATTGGCCATCACGCTGACGCTCGAGAGCGCCATCGCGCCACCGGCCACCACCGGGCTGAGCCAGCCGAGTGCGGCCAACGGAATGCCGGCCACGTTGTAGGCAAAGGCCCAGAACAGGTTCTGCCGGATCTTCGCGACCGTGCGCGCCGAGAGTTCGAGCGCCTCGGCCACGAGCGCGAGATCGCCGCGCATCAGCGTGATGCCTGCGGCTTCCATCGCGACGTCGGTGCCGCCACCCGCGGGCGCCATCGCCATGCCCACGTCGGCCGCGGCCAGTGCGGGTGCGTCGTTGGCACCGTCGCCGACCATCGCGACCACATGGCCGTCGCGCTTCAGCGCCGCGACCTGCGCCGCCTTGTCGCCGGGCAGCACTTCGGCGCGCACATCGGCCGCCTCGATGCCGAGCCGCGCCGCCATGGCTTCGGCCGCGCGCCGGTTGTCGCCCGAGATCATCACCACGCGCAGGCCGCGCGCACGCAGCGTGCGGACCGCTTCGGCGGCCTCGGGCTTGGGCTCGTCGGCAAAGGCGAGCAGCGCCTCGACCTGCGCCGTGCCAGCGGCATCGAAGCGCAGCAGTGCCGACACCGTCGCACCTCGTGCATGCAGGCCGTCGACCTGCGCGGTATCGGGCACGGCGCCAAGCTCCGCGCACCAGCGCAGGCTCGCGATGGCCCACTGCACCCCATCGACCTCGGCGCGCACGCCACGGCCCGGCATCGCCTGCATCGCGCCGAGCGGCGGTGCCTGCACACTGCGCTCGGCCGCGGCGGCGAGCACCGCACGCGCGAGCGGATGTTCGCTGCCGCCCTGCAGGCTGGCCGCCACCGCCAGCAGTTCCGACTCGCTGCGCCGGCCCTCCCCTCGGGCCGGCAGCAGCGCGGTGAGCACCGGCCGGCCGACGGTCAGGGTGCCGGTCTTGTCGAAGGCGACCGTGTCGACGCGGTGCGCGACTTCGAGCGCGCGCGCATCCTTCACGAGGATGCCGCGCCGTGCCGCGACACCGGTGCCGGCCATCACCGCCACCGGCGTCGCAAGGCCGAGCGCGCACGGACAGGCGATCACCAGCACCGCCACCGCATGGACCAGCGCCGCTTCGATGCCCGCGCCCATCCATAGCCATCCCGCCAAGGTGGCGAGCGCGATCACCAGCACCACCGGCACGAACACCGCCGCCACCTTGTCGACCAGGCGCTGGATCGGCGCCTTCGCGGCCTGCGCATCCTCGACCAGCCGGATGATGCGTGCGAGCACGCTCTCGGCACCCACCGCGCTGACCTCCACCACCAGGCGTCCGTCGCCGTTGACCGAACCGCCCGTGAGCGCCTGCCCCGGTCCCTTCGGCACCGGCAGCGGTTCGCCGGTGAGCATCGATTCGTCGACCTCGGAATGGCCTTCGACCACGCGCGCATCCGCCGGCACGCGCTCGCCGGGGCGCACCGCGAGCCGGTCGCCCGCCATGAGCTCGGCCACCGGCACGTCGCTCTCTCCGCGCGGCCCGACGAGGTGGGCCACCTCGGGGCGCAATTGCTGCAGGGCGCGGATCGCCGACGTGGCCTGGCGCTTGGCGCGCGCCTCGAGCCACTTGCCAAGCAGCACCAGCGTGATCACCACGGCCGAGGCCTCGAAGTACAGGTGCGGCATCGCGCCGTGCCCCGCATGCGCGCCGGTGGCGGCGCGCCACCAGAGCCAGAGCGACAGGCCGAAGGCCGCGCTGGTACCGAGCGCCACCAGCAGGTCCATGTTGCCCGTGCCCGCACGCGCGGCGTGCCAGCCGGCGCGGTAGAAGCGCGCACCGAGCCAGAACTGCACCGGCGCGGCCAGCAGCAGCTGCAGCCACGGCGGCAGCATCCAGTCGTGGCCCCAGGGCTGACCCAGCATCGGCGCCATCAGCGGTATCGAGAGCAGCAGGCCGACGGCGACCGGCCCGAAGCCCTGCCAGCGCGACGGCGCCGCGGCTTCGGCATCGGCCTCCCAGGCATCGCGCGGCTCATAGCCCGCGCTGCGGATCGCGCGGCGCAGGCGTGCCTCGAGGTCTTCAGCGCCCTCGGCCACGATGCGCGCCGATTCGGTGGCGAGGTTCACGCTGACTTCCTGCACCCCGGGCACGCTTTGGAGCGCGCGCTCGACACGCATCACGCAGGAAGCGCAGGTCATGCCGCCCACGGAGAGTTGGCTCGTGCGCACGGCGGGGCGGAGATCGTTCGGTTGCAAAGTTTCCATGCGCCTAGGCTAAAGCCTCACATCATGGCAAGGTCAAGCGCCAACGCGCAGTGCCCCTTCGCTGGACATTGACATCGTGAGAGGGTTCAAACTGAGGCTTCTTCGATTCAGTCCATCATCTTTCATTCACAGGAGCCACAACGATGAGTCAGAAATTCCAGGTATCGGGCATGAGCTGCGGTCACTGCGTGAGCGCCGTACAGAACGCCGTGCAGACGGTCGACCCCGAAGCGCAGGTCACGGTCGATCTCGAGACCGGCCACGTCGACGTGCTCAGCGAGCAGCCGCGCGCGGACCTCGTGGCGGCCATCGAGAACGCCGGCTACGCAGTGAAATGAACATTGGAGCGAACGTCTCCATTGGCGAGGCTGCGCGGCGCTCGGGTGTTTCGGCGCGCATGGTGCGGCACTACGAAGGCCTCGGCCTGCTGCCCGCCGTGGCGCGCACCGAAAGCGGCTACCGCCAGTACGACGATGCCGACATCCACACGCTGCGCTTCATCAAGCGCTCGCGCGACCTCGGTTTCTCGATGGAGGAAATCGCGGAGCTCGTGGGGCTTTGGCACAACCGGCGCCGCGCGAGTGCGAGCGTCAAGCGCATCGCGCAGAAGCACCTCGGCGAACTCGAGCAGCGCATCGCCGACATGCAGGCGATGCGCAACACGCTCGCCCACCTGGTGCACTGCTGCCACGGCGACGCGCGGCCCGAGTGCCCGATCCTCGACGACCTCGCGCACTGAGGCCCTCGTGCCCCGGGGGGTGATGTTCAGGCGCCCCGGACCAGCGCCATCACCTTCGCGCTGTCGAGGGTGCGCGCCTTTTCCTGGATCGCGGGCAGGTACTGGGTCTGCAGGCTCTTGCCTTCCTGCACCACGCCCGAGAAGGTGTCCTTGAGCATCTGCGTCGACAGCGTGCGGCCGCCCGCGTAGTAGCGCTTGGCCACATGGCCCAGCGCGTAGGTCGACGCGAAACTCATGCCGGAACTCACGGCCTGGTTGCCGATGCCGCGCAGCAGGCCGCCGCCCATTTTGCCGAGCAGTCCGCCGAGCAGCTTGCGACCGGCCTGCTCGAGGTACTGCGACGTCAGGCCCACGCCCACGGTCGCGAGGAAATCCTTGATGTGGCCGCTGTCGAGGTCGTAGCCGTGCGCCTTGCCGATGCGGTAGACCAGCTTCATCTGCAGCGGAATGATCGCCATGGTCGAGAGCGTCTCGGGCAGCAACTCGAGCGCGCCGTTGAGGATCGCGGCATTGAGGATCGACTTGTCGAGTTCGGCACTGTCGACCGTGCTCGGCGCCGCGGCCGCCGCGCCGGTGGCCACGGGCACCGCCGCGATCTCCTCGGCCTGGCGCGAGAACTGCGCGGCCGCGGCATCGAGCCCGAGCGAGGTGCGCAGGTCGGCAAGGAACATCCGCTCCGCCTCCGACTGCGTGCCGTCCGCATCGCACACGCAGACGGCCATCTCGTAGGCCAGCTGCTTCGCTTCGCTGCTCTGGAGCTCGGCGGCGGCGCCGGCCAGCGACACGCGCTTCATCAGCACGTCCTGGTAGAGCGTCGGCAGGTTCACGCCGTCGGCTTGCGACAGGCCTTCGGCGATGCGCTTGATCTCGGTGCGTTCGCGTTCGTGTTTCTCGCCGTCGACGAAAGCGGCCAGCAGGCTGAGGGTCAGGATGGCCCTGGTTTCGGAAGTGGTCACGTTCGTTAATTTCCGCAGGTTGAAGGACAAGGTTCGTTCGGCAGGGCGCCCGAAGGTTCCGCCGCCGGTTCTCCCCACAAAGCTTGGGCAACTCTGTGGATAAGCATCGCACTACTTTGTAAGACGAATGCAAGTGCTTGATTCCAAAAGCAAATCTACAGTCTGCCCAATAAAGTGGCAACCGGTTTCTCGGCCGGAAAACCGTCTTTCGCAGATTTGCGCGGCGCTGTCAAAGGACAACTCTGGGGAGATTTCCGGCACAAGCAGGCGGTTATCCACAGGCGCGGCGCGCGCCGCGATGTTGTTCCTTTTGGCGCGACAGCACGGAAGCGCAGCTGCGCACAGTGACGCGAGTGTGACAAGTGCCTGTCGCACAAGGGGAAAAGCGGCCTGTCCACAGGCGGAGGCTGCCCTTACCTACTACTACTAATTTGAATAAGAGAAATAAGAAAGAGATACGGGTCCAGCGCCGCGCGCAAAAGAAAAGCCACGAAGGGCCGCGCCGTGTTCGCGGCGCCACGTGCACAACGCGGGCACGGTCCGGCCGCGCTGCCTCGCTAACATCCCGGGGATGAGCTTCAAACCGCAGATCCTGATCGCCGAGGACGAATCGGGCATCGCCGACACGCTGCAGTACGTGCTCCGAAGCGACGGCTTCACGCCGGTGTGGTGCGCCACGGCCGAAGAGACCATCGCGCAGTTCGCCAAGGAGCCGCCGGCGCTCGCGATCCTCGACGTCGGCCTGCCCGATCTCAACGGTTTCGAGCTGTTCAAGCGGCTGCGCGCGCTGAACCAGTCGCAGGGCGGCCCCGAGGTGCCGATGCTGTTCCTGACCGCGAGAAGCGACGAGATCGACCGCGTGGTGGGGCTCGAGCTCGGCGCGGACGACTACGTGGCCAAGCCCTTCTCGCCGCGCGAACTGGTGGCCCGGGTGCGCACCATCCTGCGGCGCAGCGCAAGGACGGGCGCTGGAGGGGCCGCAGCACCCGCCGGCGGGCTCCCCCATCAAAATGTGCCCGCGGCGCCTCCAACGCCTTCCCAGCCCCCCGCGATGCCGTTCCTGCTCGACGACGAGCGCATGCAGATCCGCTACTACGGACGGCTGCTCGAACTCTCGCGCTACGAATACGGCCTGCTGCGCCTGCTCGTGCAGCGCCCGGGCCGGGTCTTCACGCGCGACGAACTGCTGCAGCGGGTCTGGGACGATGCGAGCGAAAGCTTCGACCGCACCGTCGATGCGCACGTGAAGACGCTGCGCGCCAAGCTCAAGGCGATCGCGCCCGAGGTCGAGCCGATCCGCACCCTGCGCGGCACCGGCTATGCGCTGAACGAAGAACTTCCGCCAGCTGCATGACATCGGCCCCGGCCTGCTTTTTCGCGAAACACCGCAGAACCGGCTTCGCCGGGCTGCTGGTGTTGCCCCCGGTGAGGGGGTTGGCGAAGCGACACGAAGTGCGCGAAGACTGGGGGAGAGCCTGATGTCTCGAAGAACGCGGATCTTCATCGGGATTCTGCTGATCTACACAGCGGGCATCGCGTTCCTGCTGTACCGCGTCGTCGCCGACATCGATCCGCGCTACCGCGAATCGGCCGAAGAGTCGCTGGTCGAGACCTCGCAGCTGCTCGCCAGCCTGGTCGAGCAGGACGTGATCGCGGGCGCCATCAACACCGCGCGGCTCGAGCCGCTGTTCCGCAGCGTCTATGCGCGCGAGTTCTCGGCGCAGATCTACAACCTGCACAAGAACCGCGTCGAGCTGCGCGTCTACGTCACCGACCGCAGCGGCCGCGTGATGTTCGATTCGCTGGGCCGGCACCTGGGCGAGGACTATTCCGGCTGGAGCGACGTGCGGCGCACGCTCGGCGGCATCTACGGCGCGCGCACCACGCGCGACGTCGAGGCCGATCCGCGCACCTCGGTGATGTACGTGGGCGCGCCGATCCGCTGGAACAACGAGATCGTCGGCATGGTCAGCGTCGGCAAGCCGGTGCAGAGCTTCGGCCAGTTCGTCGAGGACGCCCGCGCCCGCACGCTGTGGGTGGGCGTCGGTTCGGGCCTGGCGCTGCTGCTGCTGGCGCTGATCGTCTCGGTCTGGCTGGTGCGCCCTTTCGGGCTGATCTCCGACTACTGGGCCTGGGTCCGCACGCAGCGCAGCCTCAGCATCGGGCGCATGGCGCGGCGCGCGGTGGACGCGGTGCGCACCGGCTTCAGCGAGATGCGCGACACGCTGACCGGCCGCAACTACGTGGCGGACTATGTGCAGACCTTCACGCACGAAGTGAAGAGCCCGCTGTCGGCGATCCGCGGCGCGGCCGAGCTGCTGCAGGAGTCGTCGATGCCGCAAGCGGAGCGCGAGCGCTTCCTGCAGAACATCGAACGCGAAACCGGGCGCATCCAGGAGATCGTCGACCGCATGATGGAACTCACCGCGCTCGAAGCCCGGCGCGGGCTCGAACGCACCGAGCCGGTGGCGCTGGCCCTGCTGATCGACGACGTCGCGGGCAGCGCCCGGCCCGCGGCGGCCCGGCGCGGCATCCGGGTGCGCGTCGACATCCGCGCCGAGGCTGTGACGGAGGGCGATCCGTTCCTGCTGCGCCGCGCGGTCAGCAACCTGCTGGACAACGCGATCGATTTCTCGCCGGCCGACAGCGAGGTGCTGCTCACGCTCGAGGCCACCTCGAAGCTCGCGCGCGTGACCGTGCGCGACCGCGGGCCGGGCATTCCCGACTACGCGCAGGAAAAGGTCTTCCAGAAGTTCTACTCGCTCGCGCGGCCGCACAGCCGCAAGAAGAGCACCGGCCTCGGGCTGGCCTTCGTGAAGGAGATCGCCGCGTTGCACGGCGGGCGCATCGAGCTCGGCAATGCGGCGCGCGGCGGCGCGGTGGCCACGCTCACCTTGCCGCTGATGCCAGCGCGCTGAAGCCGCTTTTCCTATTGGCCCGTCAGTGCGCCGTAGGCCGCCCGCGTCGCGGGGCTCACTGCGCCGAGCAATTGCTCGTACGAGGTCTTGTGCCGCGCCAGCATGCGCGCCGAGGCCACCGCCTTCGACTTGCAGAACCAGTGGCAGGTGTGCTGCATGAGGAACAGCTCGGCCGACATGGTGTAGGCCTTGGCCTTGGGGGTGCGGCCCGCTTCGTTGCGCATCGTCTCGGCGATGCCGCGGGCATGGATGACCAGTGCCTCGCGCATGTCGAAGGTCGCGGCCGGAAACAGCGTGTGGGCGAACGGAATGGCGAGCGGCAGCCTGCTCACGCGCGCATCGGCCGGCTCGACGCGTGCAAAGCCCGCGGCAAAGCGGTCGAACTCGCTCGAGAGCTTCTGCTCGGTGGCGTCGAGCATGCGCCAGATCTGTTCGCGCCGCGCGGGATCGTCCTCGCCGAGGCAGCGCAGGTAGCCGTCGGTGAGCGTCTCCATGAGCCGCTCGATCTGGAAATTGCCGAGATGGCTCGCGAGCAGCACGATGCGCTGGCGCTGTTCGCGGGACTTGAGCAGGTGCGCACCGATGGCGATCGATGCCACCAGGATGAGGATTTCCATGGGTGCAGGCAGAAGGAGAAAGGAAGGACGCCGCAGCGGCAGAAGCGGACTGCGCCAAGTGTAGAACCCGGCACGGCGCTTTCTCCCGCTTCCCTCCCCCGCCTGTTACCGGAAGAAATCGAGGATGCGGTTGCGCTCTTCGGGCGGTGGCGGCGGACCGAGCGGCATGAGTTCCTGCGGCGGCATGGGCGCCTCGACGGGCTCGATGCCCAGGCTCGCGATGTTGTGGCCCGGCGTGAAGTCGTCGAAATACCATTCGCCGTCGATGTTGACCACGCCCGCGGGCTCGGGGATCCTGCTCACGGGCACGCCCTTGAGTGCCGACTGCATGTAGCTGGTCCAGATCGGCAGGCTCAGGCTGCCGCCGGTCTCGCCGCGCACGCCGAGTTGGCGCGGCGTGTCATAGCCGATCCAGGCGATGCCCACGGTGGTCGGCTGGAAGCCTGCGAACCAGGTGTCGAACGAATCGTTGGTGGTGCCGGTCTTGCCGAACAGGTCGTCGCGCTTGAGTGCCTGGTGTGCGCGCGCCGCGGTGCCGCCGCGCACCACGCTCTGCAGCAATGAATCCATGATGAAGGCATTGCGCTCGGGGATCGCGCGGTGGCTTTCGTCGAGCACGGGCGGCGTGGTCTCGACCAGCACCTTGTCGCGCAGGTCGGTGATGCGCGTCACGAGGTAGGGGTTGACCTTGTAGCCGCCGTTGGCGAACACCGAGTAGGCCGTGGCCATCTGCATCGGCGTGACCGAACCGGCACCGAGCGCCATCGGCAGGTAGGCAGGATGCTTGTCGCGATCGAAGCCGAAGCGCGTGATCCAGTCCTGCGCATAGGGTGCGCCGATCGACTGCAGGATGCGCACGGTCACGAGGTTCTTCGACTTCATGAGCGCGGTGCGCAGCGGCATCGGGCCTTCGAAGCCGCCGTCGTAGTTCTTCGGCTCCCAGGCCTGCTGACCGTTGGGGCCTGCCTCGAAGTACAGCGGCGCATCGTTCACGACCGTGGCAGGCGTGAAGCCCTTCTCGAGCGCGGCCGAATAGATGAAGGGTTTGAAACTCGAACCCGGCTGGCGCCAGGCCTGCGTGACGTGGTTGAACTTGTTCTTGCCGAAGTCGAAGCCCCCGACCAGCGCCTTGACTGCGCCAGTGCGCGGGTCCATCGAGACGAAGGCGCCTTCCACTTCGGGCAGCTGGGTGATCTCCCAGGTGTTCTTCGGCGTCTTCGCCACGCGGATCACCGCGCCGCGGCGGATCTTGATGTGGGGTGGCGCCTTGGCCGCGAGGCCCGACTGCGCGGGCCGCAATCCTTCGCCGGTGATCTGTATCGATTCGCCATTGGCGCGCACCGCCTCGATCTCCTTGCTGCCGGCCTTCAGCACCACCGCAGCCATCACGTCGCCGTTGTCCGGGTGTTCGGCCAGCGCGTCGTCCACCGCGTCGTCGAGCTGCTGCGGATCGTCGGGCAGCGCGACGAAGCGCTCGGGGCCGCGGTAAGGCTGGCGCCGCTCGTAGTCCATGATGCCCTTGCGCAGCGCCTTGTACGCCGCTGCCTGGTCGGCCGCCACCAGCGAGGTGTAGACCTTCATGCCGCTGGTGTAGATGCTGTCGCCGTACTGTGCGTACATCGTCTGGCGCACGGTTTCGGCCACGTGCTCGGCATGCAGCCGGTTCGGGTCGGCCGCGTCGCGCAGCTGCAGTTCCTCGCTCTTGGCAGCGGCCGCCTGCTCGGCGGTGATGAAGCCGGTCTCCTGCATGCGGTCGATCACGTAGAGCTGGCGCGCACGCGCACGGCGCGGATTGACCACCGGGTTGTTGGCGCCGGGCGCCTTCGGCAGGCCCGCGAGCATCGCCGCCTCGGCGATGGTGACGTCTTGCAGCGGCTTGCCGAAATAGGCCTCGGAAGCCGCCGCGAAGCCGTAGGCGCGGTTGCCGAGGTAGATCTGGTTCAGGTAGATCTCGAGGATCTGGTCCTTGGTGAGCTGCTGTTCGAGCCGCAGCGCGAGCAGGATCTCGTAGGTCTTGCGGGTCAGCGTGCGCTCCGAAGTCAGGTAGACGTTGCGCGCCACCTGCATCGTGATGGTCGAGGCGCCCTGCTGGCGCCCGCCCTTGAGGCTCGCCACCGCCGCGCGCATGAAGCCGATGTAGTCGACGCCGCCGTGCTCGTAGAAACGCGCGTCCTCCACCGCGAGCACGGCGTCCTTCATGACCTGCGGGATGCTCGCGAACGGCGTGAGCGTGCGGCGCTCCTCGCCGAATTCGCCGATCAGCGTGCCTTCCGCGGTGTACACGCGCAGCGGCAGCTTGGGCCGGTAGTCGGCGAGTTCGGAAATGTCGGGCAGCCGCGGGTAGATGACCGCGACGGTCACGATGGCGGCCACGAGCAGCACCATCGCGGCGCAACCGGCCGTGATGGCGCTCCACCGCGCGATGCGCCGCAGCCGCTGCGAGCGCGCGTCGGTGGAAGAAGAGGAATCGTCCATGGGGAAATCAGAAGTGAGAAAAAACAGTCCGTTGCATTGGTTACACCGAAGGCGCCACTGCCTCTGGTGAGACTGGTGCCGGTGTGCGGGGGTTCCCGGCCGACAGTTGGTACCAGTCGACCTTGCGTGTGGCGAGCATCAGGACGGCGAGCATGCCGAATGTCAGCAGCGCGCCGAGCAGCAGCGCGTTGCTTTCCGACGCCAGCAGCCCGTAGAGCGCGCCATAGAGTACCGCGACATAGGCCCCGAAGCCCGCGCCGCGCTGCCAGCTTTGCAAGACGGCGCTGAAATAGATCGCGAGCAACAGCACGCTCGCGCCGGCCGCGCCCGCATAGGCCATCCAGAACGCGAACTTCTCCGACAGTGCCAGCAGCAGCAGGAAGAACAGCGCGATCGACAGGCCGACCAGCCCGTACTGCACCGGATGCATGCGCTGGCGGCGGAACAGCTCGAACATGAAGGCCGCCATGATCACCAGCCCGATGAAGAGCGCACCGTACTTGCCTGCGCGCGTGCTCATCGAATAGACGTTGACCGGCTGCGCGAGCGAGACGTCGAAGCCCTGGATCGACAGTGCCTGCTTCCAGCTGCCAGCGCCGAGTGCCGCGCGCACCTCGTCGCGCGCCGAGGTCACGAGCGACGAGACGCGCCAGCGCGCGTCGAATCCTTCTGGCGTGACCTCGCGCTCGGTCGCCAGGAAACGGCCGCCGAAGCTCGGATGGGCCCACGCTGAGCGCAGGTGCGCGGTGGTTTCGTCGGCGATCGGCACCAGCGCGAGCGTGTCCTGGCCGACCAGGCCGAGCTTCATCTCGAAAGGCATCGGCGCCTTGCTTTCCCAGGCGGCGAGTGCGGCGCCGGACAGGGGTGCATGGATGCCACGGGCCAGCGCAGCATCGCCCGGGATGCCGGGCACGCGCTGCCTGAAGCGCAGCGCCTCGCCAGTCATCGCGATCGTCGGCGAGCCATCGAGGCCGCGCAGGTCGCTGGCGCCGAAGACGACGACCGGTGTCTTGAATTCGATCCTCGAATCGGTCTCGCTGCGCGCGACGGCGGCCGGATCGAAGGCAGCGAACGCGCCCGTCAGTGTGGCGTCGAGGGTATAGAAAGGAATCCTGAAGATGCCGCGATAGCGCTCCTGCGGCGCCATCGATCCTTCGATGTGCAGCCTGTCGGGAAACACCACATGCGCGCGCTCCTTGCTGCGCGCTTCCTGGCCGATCACCGTGCCCTTGGCATCGCGCAGCGGCTCCAGCCAGCGCTCGACGTACGGCACCAGCAGCAGCGGGCCGACGACGGTCTGGGGCCCCGCATAGGTGGCGGCCAACTCGTTGGCCGCCTCGCGCTGGCTTTCGCCGCGTTCGCGGTTGAGCGCATCGATGCGCGCCAGCGGAATGCACAGCAGCAGCGTGAGCAACAGCAGGCCCGCCACCTTCAAAAGCATCGAGCCCTGCAGGCTCTTGAGCAACTGGGACATGGAACTTCTCCTCTCCGGGTCAATGAAGCCGCGATGCTCGCGCCGCGACCCGAAGGCCGTGTGAAGCGCAGGCACCAGCGGACTTCACATGGACTTCACACAAGGCTGCATCGCGCATTCCGCACTTCAAGCAGCCTTCGAATTGCCTTCTCGGGCCCTGCCGACAGTGGCGGCTGTGCAAGTTCGCACGGACACCGACACCCCCGCCATGGAAGCCCACACCATTCCCCGTCCCGGCCGCTGGCTCTGGCTGGCCACCGTCAGCCTGGCCACGGCCGGCTTCGTCGCGCTGACCTTGCATCCCGTGCATGCGCAGGAAGCGCCCGGGCCGAGGCTTCGAACCGAGAGCCCGTATTTCCTCGTCAAGAGCGACGATCCCGCGGTCGACCGCCTGCCGCTCAAGGCGACCGACGTCGCGGTAAAGATCTCGGGCGTGATCGCCGATGTCACGGTGACGCAGACCTACCGCAACGAAGGCCGGCGCGCGATCGAGGCGAAGTACGTGTTTCCGGGCTCGACGCGGGCCGCGGTCGGCGGGCTCCACGTGCGCCTGGCCGACCGGCTGATCACCGCGCAGATCCGCGAGAAGCAGCAGGCGCAGATCGAGTACGACAGCGCGAAGAAAGAGGGCAAGACCGCCGCGCTGCTCGAACAGCACCTGCCCAACGTGTTCCAGATGAACGTCGCCAACATCCTGCCGGGTGACGAGGTGAAGGTGGAACTGCGCTACACCGAGCTGCTGGTGCCGCAGTCGGGCAACTATGCGTTCGTGTTCCCCACGGTGGTCGGACCGCGCTACAACAGTCCGCAGTCGGAGAACGCGCAGACCGGCTGGGCCGCGCAGCCCACGCTGCGCGCAGGCGTGGCGCCGACCACGCGCTTCAGCCTCAAGGCCAGCATCGAGACGCCCGTGGGCCTGAAGGAAGTGCGCTCGCCGAGCCATGCCATCGAAGTGAAGAAGCGCGACGCGGACCGGCACGCCGACATCGTGCTCGCGGCCGACGGCCGCGCTGCGGACAACCGCGACTTCGTGCTCGACTACCGCCTGGCCGGCGACAGGACCGAGTCGGGCCTGATGCTCTACAAGGGCCAGGGCGCCGACGGCGGCGCAGAGAACTTCTTTCTCGCGATAATCGAGCCGCCCAAGGCCGTGGCCGCGAGCGCGGTCTCGCCGCGCGACTACATCTTCGTGGTCGACATCTCGGGCTCGATGCACGGCTTTCCGCTCGACACCGCCAAGACCGTGCTCGAACGGCTGATCGGCGGCCTGCGGCCGAGCGACACCTTCAACGTGCTGCTGTTCTCGGGCAGCAACCGGATGCTGGCGCCGAAGTCGGTACCGGCCACGCGCGCCAACATCACGCAGGCGCTCGACACCATCCACAACTACCGCGGCAGCGGCAGCACGGAGCTGATTCCCGCGCTCAAGCGCGTGTATGCCGAGCCGAAGGAAGAGAACGTGTCGCGCACCGTGGTGCTCGTGACCGACGGCTACGTCACGGTGGAGCGCGAGGCCTTCGAACTCGTGCGCAGGAACCTCTCGAAGGCCAATGTGTTCGCGTTCGGCATCGGTTCATCGGTGAACCGCAGCCTCATGGAAGGCATCGCGCGCGCCGGCATGGGCGAGCCCTTCATCATCACCGACCCGGTGCAGGCACCCGAGCAGGCCGCGCGCTTCAAGCGCATGGTCGAGTCGCCGGTGCTCACCAACGTGAGGCTGAGTTTCGGCGGGCTCGACGTGTACGACGTCGAACCGCAGGCACTGCCCGACGTGCTCGGCGAGCGCCCGGTGATCGTGTTCGGCAAGTGGCGCGGCGAGCCCCGAGGCCGCGTCATCGTCGAGGGCCACGGCGCCAGCGGCCCCTACCGCAGCGAACTCGCGGTCGATCCGCAGATGCGCCAGGACAGCGCCGCACTGCGCACCTTGTGGGCGCGCCACCGCATCCAGAGCCTGAGCGACCAGGAAGCGCTCGAGGGCGGCGGCGCCTTCAAGGCACGCATCACCGATCTCGGCCTCAAGTACAGCCTGCTCACGCAGTACACGAGCTTCATCGCGGTCGACAAAGTGGTGCGCAATCCCGCGCCGCAGGACGGTGTCGAGGTGAAGCAGCCGCTGCCGCTGCCGCAGGGCGTGAGCGAACTCGCGCTCGGCGCCGAGGTGCCGAGCACGCCCGAGCCCGAGACGCTGGGCGCAGTCGCGCTCGTGCTGTCGATGCTGGCGATGCTGCGCCGCCGGGCCCGGCGCAGCGACCCGCGTCGCTTCACCAACTGAACGCGAAAGAGAAAAGTCGAAATGACGCTGGCTGTACTCGCCCAACGCCACCCTCGCCTCGTGGATTGGGGCATCCACATCGACCGCGCGCCGGCCGCGGCCTGGCAAGCCGGGCAGGGCGCCCCCCGCGCCCCCCCCCGGGCGGGGAAGGGGGGGCGCATGCGGGACCGCGCCGCAGCTACGCACGGCCCGGGGGCGCGG